>NZ_JAWUEA010000001.1:0-36466 GCF_036663475.1 Rouxiella sp. T17
ATGACGAAGCTTGCCGCCTTGATACAGCGCCAATTACTTGGATTTGTATTTGATCCGGCGTTCTTGGTGCTGTCTCTACGTTAGCTGCACTTAGCCACCCGAATCACTGACCTGTAAAACTACGCCTGGCGTGGTTTTTTGCATCAAATATTGCTGTTGAAGTTGTAGGTGAAGGTGGCGTTGAGTCGCCAGTTGCGTTTGTCATTATCGAGCGGGACGTCGCCGATAGGGCGCGCGGCCTCGACGGAAACGGAGTAATGTTTGTTGTCGGCGAGGGTCACGCCGAGCGCGTAAGACGCCAGCCTCTGTTTAGGTAGGCCGGACTGATTGAAATAGGTGCGCGCGGTATCCATCACCACGTAAGGTTGAATCGTTTTGAGCCAAACGCCCTGCTGGCGGTCGTGGATGTAACGCATTTCAACTTGTCCGCCATAGCCGTAATCGCCGGTTGCCTCGCCGTCTTGATAACCACGGGCGTAGCGACTTGAGCCAAAACTCGCGCGTTCGGGTTCGGGCAGATCGTTGTTGGACCAATCGCCTTCCCACGAGGTGCTGAGTCGCCACTTTTTGGCAAACAGGTAGGCCGCATCGCCATTGAAACGCCAACGGGTGAAGTTAAGATCGGTGGCTGGAATATTACTGCTCGCGCCCAGACCGTCGACACCTTGTCGAACGTTAAAACGTGCGTTCCAGTAAAACTGCTCATATTCCCGATAACCGTTTAGCGAGGCTTCGAGCGCGGGATAACGCACGAACTGATTAATGCCGTCGAGCGCGATCGACTGCACGTCGTTTGACGCTCTTAAATCATAGTTATATTTCTTGTACAGATAATCTGCACCGCCGCTGAGCGTCCACTGTTTTTTGGCGTTTAACTCAAGGGGATAACTCAAGGTAAAGCCGCCGTTATACTGCGTTTGCCTGGCCTTGTAATCGACATTAATGTTATTGGGCAGCGTTTGCAGTCGGTTAAAATCTTTGTCGTTCTGATCGAAATAACTGCCTTTCAGCTGCATCAGCAGGCCGTCGTCATTGAGATATTGCTGATAGTTCAGGCCGCCATATTTCTTCTTGGTCGAGCCGCTTAACGGTACTAATGTCGCAACACCCAGCTGTTCACCGTAAGGCGTCAGTCCGCTGAGCGTGGCGTTAATCACTCCGTCAACGCTGTCTCGGCGCGAGTCCACCGAAGTCATGACGTTCCAGTTTCGAGTTCTTTTGGCATCGACATCCATCACCGCCGCGCCGTAAATATTGTCGGGATTTTTCGCGCTCGCGGTGACTTTGGTATCGGGCGTGCGCGACATAAGCATGCTGTAGCGATCAAAGGTCGCGCGGGTTTGGGGCTTTTCGGCCATGATCTTCTTCGATAATTTACTCAGCCACGCGGTAATCATTTTGTTGTCGCTGTGAATCTGCGTGCTCGTTACATAGCCCTCAACCAGTCCAACTTTCAACATGCCATTCTGAAAATTTTCGGTCGGCAGATAGGCATACGACAGCACGTAGCCATCATTGTGATAACGCTGGGTCAGCGAGTCGGTGGCGGCCAGCAGCTGGCTGAGCGGCACGGTTTTACCGACATATTGTCGAAAAGGCCCAATCAGGCTTTCGAGCGAGTAACGCGTTCCGCCGATAAACTGAATATGTTTCACCTCCACGCGCGTATCCGGCGTGAGTGCAGGCACAGTTTTGGCGGTGGACGGCGTAACGCTGGAGGTCGATTTTGTGGAGGGCGTGGCGGATTGAGAGGGCGGATTAGCGAGTTTGGCAGGGTTATTCGGGTCGATAATGGTCGGAAACATTTCTGCTGAACAAAATCCCACCACGGAGCCCATCATTACGACTATGCAGAATTTTTTTTTCATCATAATTCCTTAAACGCATAGATAAAATTCTATCAATCGACAGCCCTGTCATTAAAGGCACGCGCTGCATCCCGCAAGACGTGCCTTAGTTAATGATTCGATGATAATTAATGATTTACCACTGTTCCAAGGGTGGTGAGGGTGCCGCCCAACAGTCCGCCATTGGAAGGCGTAGTGTTAGTCACCAATGCGCCCGTTTGTGTCACCGCACTGCCCACGCTAGTGACGGCGGTGCCTAAACCGGTGAGAACCGGAGCAGTGGTGCTAACTTGCGTGCCGGTGGAGGCAACTTTTCCGCCCACGGTAGACAAGACGGTTGCGACAGGCGTGCCGAGACCGGTGGCATTACCGACGCTCTGCGTAGTGTTTTGCACGGTGGCAACCACAGGCGTCACGACGCTGGTGACGCCGGTTGTCAGCTGTGAAGTTTGTCCAGAGGTGAGATTTGTGGCTAATCCGCTGCCGGTTGCGGTGACCGCGCTGCCTACGTTGTTAACCAGTCCGCCCGCCGCGCTGGTGACGCCGGCGATCGGCGTGGAAGCCGTATTGCTGGCAAGCGAGGTGCCGAGCCCTGAAACGCCGGTTCCCAAACTGGCGACCGCAGTTGGAACGCCCGCGACCGTGGTGCCAAGCGCATTGGTGTTGGTGCCGAGTTGGCCTACGCCATTGGTGACGCCGCTGCCGAGATTGTTAACCGCAACGCCCGTGCTGTTAACTAAACCGGAAACGCCTTGACCTACCACAGGAATGTTGCCGATGGGCGTTTGTGTTGCGATGCTGCTGACCTGCGTGCCTAAGCCGCTGACCGCCGTTCCGGTGCTGGCGAGAATACTGCCCGCAACCAACGTGGTGTTGGAGCCGGTCCCGCCGGTGCCTGTTCCGGTTCCTGTCCCAGTACCAGTACCCGTTCCAGTACCCGTTCCAGTACCGGTTCCGGTGCCAGTACCTGTGCCGGTTCCGGTGCCAATCCCCGTTCCTGTGCCGCCGGTTCCGCCCGTACCGCCGATAGGTGTTGTGGTACCCGTGCCGGGATTACCCGCCGTGGTGCCATCATCGCCTGTTACCGTCGTGGTTGTTCCGGTGCCGCTCGTCGAGCCGTCGGTGCCTGATCCGCCGGTGCTTGCCGTAGTGCCTGAACCATCAGAAGTGGTGCCCGATCCCGACCCATCGGAACCTGCCGTTGCTGCCGTACCAGAGCCATTTTTCGCGGTGCTGCCAGAGCCTCCTCCGCTACATGCGGCAAGTGCGAGAGCGAAAAGTACAGCCATGGATATTTTACTGAGCTGAGTCATTTTTCTTTCAGGGTACATGATGTAACCCTCCGCAAAGGCACGTCTGGATTGACGTAATCTTTACTCTAGGCTGTAGTTAGAAACATTCAATTAACAAAATTCCCTTATGCATTCCCAAATATAATTAGCGGGTTAGCTAATAATTTTACTTAAGAACATCACATAGTTAGATTTACGTATAATTTACGCAAGAAACTACAGCACATTATGCTAAAAATATTCGCAAGAATGCGCAGTTATCTTAATGCGTCGTTTTGAATTTGTGAAACGCAGCATTTTTGCCCAATTAACTCTTTCATCCATTTATCAGTCTTGCTGTTTATTTAGTCTGATATGTTATTAGCCGCGCTGATCATTATTACTCCCTCAATGCACCTTAATGCGAAAGTGTCGACACTAAACGCAGCGTCCTCCATGCATAGGCCATCTCGCAGCCGAAAATGCTGTTTTTTCAGCGGGCTGACGACCCAAAACTCACCCTGATGTTCGGCAATAATTCCGCGCGAGAGTACGCTGGCGAGCGCGAAAGGGTCGATATTGTCGAGAGCATAAAGCGGGCCGGTCGAGGTGGGGCGGAAAATAGCAATCTGGCGACCCTGCCACAGCGCCGCGATGCCACAGCCCGGCAGAATGTCCTGCTGCTGACAAATCGTGGTCCAGATATTCATTGTGCTTCCTCTCCTACAATAATTTGTCTTGCCGCAATACGTTCTTGCGGACGCGCAGGACGATGTTGCGCACGTTCATCGACAAACTGTAGATTCGGGTCGCGACTGTCGCTGTTAATAAAGTGGCTGAATCGACTCAAAGCGGCCGGATTGTCTAACGTTTGCTGCCATTCACAGTGGCTCAATCCTCGCAGGCGCGCCATTTCCTCTTCAAGCTGTGCCGCAAGGCCAAGAGAATCATTAACGATCACCCCGCGCAGATAATCGATGCCGCCGTGCATCGTGTCGAGCCATACGGACGTGCGCTGAAGCCTGTCAGCCGTACGAATGTAAAACAGCATAAAACGGTCGAGATAGCGCAAAAGTAGCGCGTCATCGAGGTCGGCGGCCAGTAAATCTGCGTGGCGTGGCTTCATGCCGCCGTTGCCGCAAACGTAGAGATTCCAGCCTTTTTCGGTAGCGATGATCCCCACGTCTTTGCCCTGCGCTTCGGCACATTCGCGGGTGCAGCCCGACACGCCAAACTTCATCTTGTGCGGCGTACGAATTCCTTTATAGCGATGTTCTAGCATGATGCCGAAACCCAAACTGTCGCCAACGCCGAAACGACACCACGCACTGCCGACGCAGGTTTTAGCCATTCGCAGCGCCTTGGCGTAGGCCTGTCCGGTTTCGAAACCGGCGTCGATCAATTTTTGCCAAATCGCGGGTAGGTCATCTTTGTGCGCGCCAAACATGCCGATGCGCTGCGAGCCGGTAATCTTGGTATAGAGCTGATAATGCTCGGCAATTTCACCGATTGCCTGCAAGCCGCGCGGCGTGATTTCCCCGCCCGGCGAGCGCGGAATAATGGAGTAGGAGCCATCTTTTTGAATGTTGGCGAGGAACATGTCGTTGGAATCTTGCAGCGCGGTGTGTTGCGGACTCAGCACAAATTCGTTCCAGCAGGAGGCCAATAGCGAGCCAACCGCCGGTTTGCAGATTTCACAGCCGTAGCCCGTGCCATATTTTTGCAGCAGCTGTTCGAAGCTGCGAATCTCTTCGACCCGAATCAGGTGATACAGCGCCTGCCGCGAATAGGCAAAATGTTCGCAAAGGTGGGAATTCACCGCGATGCCCTGTTGCACGAGCTGGGCATTAAGCACCTGCGTAACAAGGGGCAAACAGCCGCCGCAGCCGCTACCGGCGCGCGTTTCAGCCTTGACGGCGGCCAGCGTGTGGCAACCAGATTTAACGGCGGCAATAATGTCGCCTTTTGTCACGTCGAAGCAGGAGCAGATTTGCGCCTTGTCGGGCAGGGCATCGCTGCCAAGCGCCGCCGTGGTGCCGCTTTGCGCAGGTAAAATTAAACTTTCTGGATGTTCGGGCAGCGCGATGCCGTTGAGCATCAGCTGTAAAAGCGTGCCGTAATCCGCCGTATCGCCGACCAGCACCGCGCCAAGCAGGATGCGATTATCTGCGCTGACCACCAGCCGCTTATAGACATCGCGCGTTTCATCGAGATAAACATAGCTGCGCGCGCCGGACGTTCGGGCCTGCGCGTCGCCGATACCGGCCACTTCAACACCCATCAGCTTGAGTTTGGCACTCATGTCGGCGCCGGTAAACGCGCTGTCTCGATCCAAAAGGTGGTCCGCCGCAACCTGCGCCATTTTGTATCCCGGTGCGACCAGGCCGTAAGTTCGCTGCGCCCAGGCGGCACATTCGCCGATGGCATAAATGTCGGCATCGCTGGTCTGGCACTGATCGTTAATAACCATGCCGCCGCGCGGTGCCAGCGCTAAACCGGCTTCGCGGGCAAGCGAATCTTGTGGGCGAATGCCGGTCGAGAAGACAATAAAATCGACTTCCAGCGCGCTGTCGTCGCTAAAACGCAGGGTTTTGCGCGCCGTTTTGCCGCCATCAACTATCTCGCGGGTATTTTTGCCGGTATGCACGCCGACACCCATGGCTTCTATTTTTTGTCGCAGTAAATTACCGCCTGCCGCGTCGAGCTGTTCGGCCATCAGCCCTGACGCAAACTCAATGACGTGAGTTTCAATGCCGAGAGTTTGCAGCGCGCCCGCAGCTTCAAGTCCGAGCAGGCCGCCGCCAATCACGGCTCCGCGCGCGCTGTTTTTGGCGCAGGCTTCGATGGCGTGCAAATCTTCAATCGTGCGATAAACGAAACAGTCCTGCCCGTCCGCGCCAATAATCGGCGGCACCCACGGATAAGAGCCCGTCGCCAGAATTAGTTTGTCGTAGGCCAGCTCGCGGCCGACGCTGGAGCGGATGGTTTTCGTTTGACGATCAATCGCTACCGCGCGCTCGCCAATCAGCAGTTCAACGCCGTTGGCGGCATAGAAATCGTCTTCAACCAGCGACAGCTGTTCAGCGTCGTGATTCAGAAAATAGGAGGAAAGATGCACGCGATCGTAGGCGACACGGGGCTCTTCGCAAAATACGGTAATAGCAAACGCGTCCGGCTCAGCCTTGCCGATCAGCTGTTCTATAAAGCGATGGCCGACCATGCCGTTGCCGACGATTACCAGGTTGAGTTTGCGCATTTTTGCCTCGAATTTTCGGGTTGGGCGATTAACATATCCCCTTGTCGTTATAAGGTTTTGATGCACATCAAAGGCCCTAAAAATCTACCTACTAGGGAGTAGCGGCGAGTCGTGATTAAATAAAGCACAAATGATTCATGCTTTTTATCTTTCGGTTGCGTCATCAAACACGTTTTGCAGTAGTCTAAAAACTCCACAGACGGCCATCAATTGACTGTAAACAGAGAGGTAAATGTGACCCAATCCAGCCTGCGAGCCATTAAAAACGTACGTCTGCCCTATGCACAGGGACTGTGGCGGATAGATATCGAAAACGGCAAGATTCGTCAGGTCGCGTCGCAGCCGCACGGCGAGCAGGACGGCGATGAGGTATTGGACGCGCAGGGCGGTCTGGCGCTGCCGCCGTTTATCGAGCCGCACATTCATCTCGATACCACGCAAACCGCGGGTGAGCCGTCGTGGAATATCTCCGGCACGCTGTTTGAAGGGATTGAACGATGGGCCGAACGCAAGGCGATGCTGACCCATGAAGATGTGAAACAGCGCGCCTGGATCACCCTGAAATGGCAGATTGCCAACGGCATTCAGCACGTGCGAACCCACGTCGACGTGTCGGACCCGACGCTGACCGCGCTCAAGGCGATGCTTGAAGTGAAGCAGGAAGTCGCGCCGTGGATCGATTTGCAAATCGTCGCCTTCCCGCAGGAGGGAATTATCTCCTATCCGAACGGCGAGGCGCTGCTTGAAGAGGCTTTGCAGCTCGGCGCGGACGTAGTGGGCGCGATCCCGCATTTTGAATTTACCCGCGAATACGGCGTAGAGTCGCTGCACAAAACCTTCGCGCTGGCGCAAAAATACCAGCGGATGGTCGACGTTCACTGTGATGAAATCGATGATGAGCAGTCGCGATTTGTCGAAACCGTGGCGGCGCTGGCGCTGCGCGAAAACATGGGCGCGCGCGTGACTGCCAGTCACACCACGGCGATGCACTCTTATAACGGCGCGTACACCTCGAGGCTGTTCCGGCTGTTGAAAATGTCGGGCATCAACTTTGTCGCTAACCCGCTGGTAAATATACATTTACAGGGCCGTTTCGATACCTATCCGAAACGTCGTGGTATTACGCGGGTTAAAGAGATGCTTGAGGCGGGCATAAACGTCTGTTTCGGCCACGACGACGTTTTCGATCCGTGGTATCCGATGGGCACCGGCAATATGTTACAGGTATTGCAGATGGGGCTGCACGTTTGCCAGCTGATGGGCTACGAACAGATAAACGACGGGCTGAAACTGATCACAAATTACAGCGCCAAGACCATGAATTTGCAGGAATACGGTATCAAGAGCGGTCATGACGCCAACCTGATTATTCTGCCTGCCGAAAGCGGTTTTGATGCCGTTCGTCGACAGGTTCCGGTGCGTTACTCGATTCGTCATGGACGTGTGATCGCCGAGACGCAGCCCGCGACCAGCCAGATTCACCTCGACACCACTGAATCCGTCAACTTCAAGCGTTAAGGCGTTCAATTTATTGATTGAACTTACTCAACGAACTGACCCATTTTATTTATCTCAGTTCTTACCACAGTTCTTACCACTATTCTTACCATTGATCACAGCCTCATCGCCCTCGTTGAGTAAATAACGGTAAAGGGCTGGCGCGAAGGGGGGAGGCTCTTTAGAATCAATGCGTTTTGTGGCTTGCCTATTTGGAGAAAGGAACCGTTATGTTTAAACGTACTTTAGTGACCTTCACTGCTTTGCTTTCCCTTACCGCGATGGCCCCGGCGGCGTTTGCAGCCAAGGCTGCGGATACCCACGTGATGCTGACCACGTCAGCGGGGAATATCGAGCTGGAACTCGATAATGCGAAGGCACCGGTTTCCGTTAAGAATTTCGTTGATTACGTGCAGAGTGGTTTTTATAACAACACCATCTTCCACCGCGTGATCCCGGGCTTTATGGTTCAAGGCGGCGGCTTTACCGCCAATATGCAACAGAAAAGCACCAACCCGCCGATCAAGAACGAGGCGGACAACGGTTTGCGTAACCTGCGCGGCACCATTTCTATGGCGCGCACCTCGGATAAAGACAGCGCAACCAGCCAGTTCTTCCTGAACGTGGCCGACAACGCCTTCCTCGATCACGGCCAAAACGATTTTGGTTATGCCGTTTTCGGTAAAATTATCAAAGGAATGGACGTGGTCGACAAGATCTCTTCTGTCAAAACCGTCAACGTGGGGCCTTACCAGAATGTTCCATCGACGCCTGTAGTGATCCTCTCTGCCAAGATCGTCCCTTAAGGTTTTTCGACAGCTTAATTTCTAATTTCGAGAGATTACGCTTTAAGCATCTAATGAGCAGGTAAACTCATTGGATGCTTACCTGCGCCACTAAACAAAATTCTTTGCGTTGGAGGCAGCTTTTCGCAACGCTGGAAAATAATTGGGGTGTAAAACGCCAAGCTCAGGGGTCATTGGAATATCAGCCCCGAGAGGCGGTGCTATTTGAAACCAATCATCATCGTACGGAAGTTGCACAAACGTCTCCGTATCAAACTTGGTGTCCTCATCCAGATTGGATAATGGAAAACCCGGCTCACCTTTTCGTATAGCAAATTCAGTAGGGTAGATCTTATTCAATTTCTTACTTGTTCCGTAGATAACGGCTACAGCATGCTGTTTTGTTGCCACCCTGATCACTAACGCTGGTCGTGCTTTTGGTCCGGGCGTTCCCATTTTTTGGGGGAACTTACACCAGACGAGGGTTCCGAGTGGTGGTAGGGGATGAAACTCTTGTGCAATGGCAGTCATTCAAAATCCTTATCAAATCAATCTTTTTGTAAAGCTCTCCTCCGGCGTATCAGTTGCTGTTGAAAGCTCGCGAATTTTTCGGATTTGCACTTCGGTTAGCGGTCCATCATCTTTCTCGTAACGCGGCAGAACAGAGTCTGCGAATCTACGCAATGCCAAATGGGCCAGTTCAGTTTTTGTCATTCCTGTTACCGTCATCAGCGCGTCCAGCGTAAGCCCGCTGATAGCAGTCGGCGTGTCTTTTTCTCGAAGGCGAAGGAGAAAGTCACCGGTTTTTTTAGCGACGTTTGCTGTCATGATTATCCTCTTTGGGTTCATTTCCGTCATTAGACGGAGGCGTAAATCGATCAAAAGATATCAAATTGATATCGCTGAGTCAATTTTTGATATCAATTTGATATCGCCAGCAATAGGCATATAAAACCCGCCAATTAGGTAATTTCGGTGGCGCAAGCGCAATAGTCGCCTTTGGTCAGCGTTTCTCGTTTCCCCTCGTCGATCGCGGGTAAAACTTTCGCTCGACGGCAAATTTTAGCTCCCTGTCTATACTTAAACTCCATGATTTGTCTCAAGGGAGAAGACGTATGGCGACGAAGCTGACCGACAGGCAGAAAGAGCAATTCTACCGCAAAAGCAGAAATCTCAACTTTCAAAGCAGCTCGGCGCTGGATGGCGTGACAATCGAACCTTTTGATTTAAAAGAGGATCAGCCTCTTTTATCAGCCGATCAAATTTTGGCGCGCATTGAAGAAGTGAGGGGGCGTTATGAGCAATAAGCTGCTGTCCGTGGCCGACGACCCGTACCTGTATGCCGGTAAAGAGGTGCTCAAAAACAAGTTTAAAATTAAAAACGCCGAGCGACTGCTGGAGGCGGAGCGCGCGCTAACGCCACTGCGCGCGGCCACGCTCGAGCTGGGGCCGCCAAAGATGGGCCTGCCGCACCTCTGCGCTATTCATAACACGCTGTTTCAAGACCTGTTCGACTGGGCGGGCGAGCTGCGTGAGGTGGATATCTTTAAAGAAGACACGCCGTTCTGCCACTTTGACTACATCGAACGCGAAGGCAATAACCTGCTGCAAGCGCTGGAAAACGAAGAGTATTTACGTGATTTGCCTCAGGATGAGTTACTCCGGCGGCTCGCGCACTATTATTCCGAAATCAACCTGCTGCATCCTTTCCGTTACGGCAGCGGCCGCGCCCAGCGCATTTTCTTCGAGCAGCTGCTGGTCCATGCGGGTTACGGCATTGACTGGAGCAAGGTCGATCACGCCGTCTGGAACGAGGCCAACAAGGCGGCCGCTTTCGGTGATGAACAGCCGCTGTACGAGGTTTTCAAAGGCATCGTCAGCGGCGCGTAACGCCTGAAAAAAGCAGCACGGGAAAAGTCTGCGGCCCCGCGTCGAAATAGGTAGAATGGCGCGGCAAAACCAGACCACGCTGAACCGGAATCCCATGCTGCTGATTATCGATAACTACGACTCTTTCACCTATAACCTTTATCAGTACTTCTGCGAATTAGGGGCCGAGGTGGTGGTAAAGCGCAACGATGAGCTGCAAATTGCCGATATCACGCGGCTTGCGCCGTCGCATCTGGTTATCTCGCCCGGCCCTTGCACACCTAACGAGGCTGGCGTTTCTCTTGCCGCGATTGCCCATTTTGCCGATTCGATGCCCATCTTGGGCGTCTGTTTAGGTCATCAGGCGATGGCGCAGAGCTTTGGCGCGGAGGTGGTTCGCGCTCGTCAGGTGATGCACGGGAAAACGTCGCTTATCGAACATAGCGGCAGCGGCGTATTTGCCGGACTCAATCATCCGCTGCGCGTGACGCGTTATCATTCGTTGGTGGTCAAACCCGATACGTTGCCGCGCTGCTTTGAACTCACTGCCTGGACGGGTGAAGCTAACCGGCCCGACGAGATCATGGGCATCGCGCATCGCAGTCTGCCTTTGCATGGCGTGCAGTTCCATCCTGAAAGTATTCTCAGTGAGCAAGGGCATCAGCTGCTCGATAATTTCCTTAAAATTTAACGGATTAAAAATTACTTGTCGCAACAGGACGATAAACGTTTGCCTGTGAGTGATTTTTTATGCATATTTTGTGATTATATTCTCACATTCATTTCGAGTGTGAACCCCTGAACGCAGCGGCAACGCATTGGAGAGTAGGGCTATGACAGAAAAAACAGCAGTAGGTCGGGACGCATTTGATCGGGTGATTTTGCCTGTTTATTCACCCGCCAAGTTTATTCCGGTCAAAGGTAAAGGCAGTCGTATCTGGGACCAGCAGGGCACCGAATACGTGGATTTCGCGGGCGGCATCGCCGTTACCGCGCTGGGACATTGTCACCCGGTGCTGGTCGACGCGCTGCACAAACAGGGCGAAACCCTGTGGCACGTCAGCAACGTTTTTACTAACGAACCCGCTTTGCGTCTGGCGCAGAAGCTGATCGATGCGACCTTCGCCGATCGCGTGTTCTTCGCCAACTCCGGTGCCGAAGCCAACGAAGCCGCCTTCAAGCTGGCGCGTTACTACTCTTCCGCCAAACATAGCCCGTACAAAAGCAAGATTATCGCCTTCCATAACGGCTTCCACGGTCGCACGCTGTTCACCGTTTCCGTGGGCGGTCAGCCGAAATATTCCGACGGCTTTGGCCCGAAACCGGCCGACATCGTTCACGTGCCGTTTAACGATCTCGAGGCCGTAAAAGCGGTTATCGATGACCACACCTGCGCGATTGTAGTTGAGCCGATTCAGGGCGAAGGCGGCGTGACGCCAGCCACCCAAGAATTCCTGCAAGGCCTGCGCGCGCTGTGTGACGAGCACAACGCGCTGCTGGTATTCGACGAAGTGCAGAGCGGCATGGGCCGTAGCGGCAAACTGTTCAGCTACATGCATTACGGCGTGACGCCGGACATTCTGACCACCGCCAAGGCGCTGGGCGGCGGCTTCCCGATCAGTGCGATGATCACCACGGAAGAAGTCGCTTCCGTGATGGCGCCGGGCAAACACGGCACCACTTACGGCGGCAATCCGCTGGCCTGTGCCGTGGCCGAAGCCGCGCTGGACCTGATTAATACGCCGGAAGTGCTGGCGGGAATCGAAGAGCGTCGCGACGCTTTCCTGCAAGCATTGGAAGCGATTAATGCCAAGTATCAGGTGTTTAGCGAATTCCGTGGTCAAGGTCTGTTGATTGGTGCCGAGCTGGCGGATAAATACAAAAATCGCGCCGGTGAGTTTATGACGGCGGCGGCAGAATTTGGTTTGATGATGCTGGTGGCGGGCACCAACGTGATGCGTTTCGCGCCGTCGCTGGTGATCGACTTCGAAGATATCAAAGAAGGCATGGCGCGTTTCGAGAAAGCCGTGCAGAAAATCGTGGGTTAATCGCCTCTCCCTTCTCCTGTGCAAGGCGGGAGAAGGGGTTCTCTTCTGCTCATTAACTTTTCCCTTTCTACTTTTCAGCGCCGAAAGCGATGTTTTTAGCGCCGAAAGCTATGTTTTCAGCTCAGAAAGCTATGCGTTAACTTTGCGGGTCAGCCAGATCCCGTGATGCGGCCGTTGACGCCACGCCAGTGAAGAGATGGTGTTCATGGCGCTGAGGTGTGACAACACGCGACGCAAATGACGCTCCATTTCGGTAATCGGCATGTCTGTCTTCATGTCGGGCGGCTGAAATGCCGTTGAGCCGCTGCTTGCGCCATCGGTAGTCAAACGCTGCTGACAGCTTTGCAGCGCGATTTCACAGGTCTGCAAATACTCAATCGCCAGCTTCGGCGTCAGCATGTAATGCTCGCGCGCCAGAATGGTCATCGCGTTGATGTGATCGACCAGGAACTGGCTGTGCGTCACCCACAGTCGCATGTCGTTGAGATAATGCGAATTAAAACCCGGCTCCTGCATCGCCTGATTTAACGAGGTAAATAGCTGATTATGCGCCTGATTCACTTTCATGCGCGCATAGGCCAGCTCGGCGGGATCGGGCTCTTCCTGCAACACTAATCTTATTGCGGTTTGATCGGCCTCGAGCGCCTGATGGGCGTTGGTGCGCAGCATGCCGCTCTGCCACTGCGGCCACAGCCAAATCATGCCGCCAAACGCCAGCGCACAGCCAATCAGGGTATCGATTAATCGCGGCAGCAGGAAATTCGCGCCGTTTAGCCCCAGAATTTGCAGCGTGTAAACCGCCGTGACGGTCAGCCCAATCATTCCGAGGCCATAATTTTTGCGCAGCACGGTATAGGAAATCAGCGAAATCAGCAGCATAAACAGCAGGGTAATATTCTGCGGAATGGCCAGATGAAGCAGGCCCGCCGCCAGAATCAGGCCGATGAGCGTGCCGAGCGCGCGGTGCTGAATGCGCACCCGCGTGGCGTTATAGCCGTTTTGACTGACCAGCAGCGTGGTGAGCAAAATCCAGTAAGGTTTCGGCAAATTAAAGAACATGCCGAGCGTGCTGCCGATCGCCAGAATCACGCCCAATCGCGCGGCGTTGCGCAAGGCGGCAGACTTGAAAGACAGATAACTTTTCAGCGCGGCCCAGAACGGCAGGCGATTTTTATCCTGCATTAAATCGCGGCGATACAGCGGGCGCTGGGTGCGCAGCAGTCGCGCAATGCGGCTGAAATGGTAATAGCAAAACTGGCCAACCGGATTATCGCGATAGCGCGAGGCGATCTTTTCCAGCGCCGCCAGTTCGTTTGCCATTGAAAAACGAGGCGAACGTCGATGATAGAGAATGTCGTCGCCAATCCGTCGCAGCCTCGCGCTAATCACCTGCGCGTTGCGGGCAATCACCGCCTCGGCGTGGCTCTCTTCCACCAGCTTTTGCACCTCTTCGGGCAGGTGCAAACTGACGGTAATGTGCTCCTGCAAATCCAGCGCCACCTGAAAATTGCGCAGCAGCCGTTTACGATGCTGATGATCGTTGTTGGGCAACATGTGCATCTGTTGATACAGCGTGGCAATTAAATCGATCACCTTTTGCTGCCTTTTCAACAGCGGCGGCAGCGCAGTGTCGGGATCGGTGTGCTGAGTCAGCAGGGTATATTTCGCCTCGAAATAATCGGCGAGCTCGTTATACAGCTGACTGAGGGTTTCACGCATCGGCTGCTCTTCCGAAAGTCGGAACCACAGCCAGTTAAACAGTCCGTACCAGGCTGTACCGACCACAAAAAGCAGCGGCGCGTGCCAGATGGGCACCACGCCCGCCATGCTCAGCGTAAAGATTGAGGCCACCAGCGCGCCCGAAAGCAGTCGTGCATGCAGCGGACCGATTTCGCCCGTCACGCCAATCACCAGCGCGAAACTCAGCATGATAAACGGCAGCGGCACGTGCCAGTTCACCAGCATCAGCTGGAGCAAAATACTGCTGACGGCAAACAGCGAGCCGCCAATCACCAGCCGCTTGAAGAAATGTTTGTGGGGCGTATCGAGACCGGAAATATTGCAGCAGGCAGGCACCAGCGCGAACAGCAGACCCATCTTGAGTTGGCCAAACAGCATGGCAAAGGCGATAGGCAGGCATAGCACCAGCGTTTGACGCAGCGCATAGTTGATTTCAGGATGGTAAAAGAGTCGTCGCCAAAGCGTCATTTGAAAGAGATTCAAACAAAAACGGCACGACGACGAATCGCCATGCCGTTTTTAAAACGATTAACGGGTGCCGTAAACGACAATCGTTTTACCGTGCGCCGAGATCAGACTCTGATCTTCGAGCATTTTGAGAATTCGACCTACCGTCTCGCGTGAGCAACCGACGATCTGACCAATTTCCTGACGGGTAATCTTGATCTGCATACCATCGGGATGGGTCATGGCATCGGGCTGTTTAGCCAGATTCAGCAGAGTCTGGGCAATACGACCGGTCACATCGAGGAAAGCAAGGTTACCTACTTTTTCGGACGTGATTTGCAGTCGGCTCGCCATCTGCGCAGAGAGGCGCATCAGAATATCCGGGTTAACCTGGATCAGCTGGCGGAATTTCTTGTAGGAAATTTCGGCCACTTCACAGGCAGTTTTCGCTCTTACCCACGCGCTACGTTCCTGACCTTCTTCGAAGAGTCCCAGCTCGCCGATGAAGTCACCCTGATTCAGGTAGGAAAGTATCATCTCTTTGCCTTCTTCATCTTTGATAAGCACGGCAACCGAGCCTTTCACGATGTAATAAAGCGTTTCGGCCTTTTCACCTTGGTGAATCAGCGTACTTTTAGAAGGGTACTTGTGTATATGACAATGAGACAGGAACCATTCGAGAGTAGGGTCTGTTTGTGGCTTGCCGAGAACCATTAGTTATTATCCTCTTATTATCGCTGCCCAAAATCGCAGGGTTCTGAGTCCCTGTACGGCGATTTTTTACTTCGCGCTCTTTTAGCATATGAACTGACCAGCAATGCTGCAAGCGGCAGGTAGAGTGATTTAAGCGGTAATTTGCCCTTATCACCAAGGTTATCCTGTTAACACCTAAAAAACCTGACCGCAACTTGTTGGAAAGTTTCTTTCGGCTTTGTTTGTAGCACAGGTTTGCAGACGTGTCTTGTGTTGTCTCGCTTCAGCATGATGCGGATCGAGTTACATTGCCAGTTTCAGGGCTAAAGGGTAGTCTGTTTTAAAAATTGTGGCAGGAGAGAAACCAATGCAGGCACGAGTAAAGTGGGTCGAAGGTTTAACATTTCTGGGTGAATCGTCGTCGGGCCACCAGATAATCATGGACGGCAACGCGGGCGATAAATCCCCAAGCCCGATGGAAATGCTGTTGATGTCGGCGGGCGGATGCAGCGCCATCGACGTAGTTTCTATTTTACAGAAAGGCCGTAACGACATCGTAGGCTGCGAGGTCAAGCTGACTTCCGAACGCCGCGAAGAAGCGCCGCGCCTGTTTACGACCATTAATCTGCACTTTATCGTCACCGGAAAAGACCTGACGGACAAGGTTGTCGAGCGCGCGGTTAGCCTGTCGGCGGAGAAATACTGCTCGGTTTCGCTGATGCTGGGCAAAGCGGCAACCATTACGCACAGCTTTGAAGTGATCGATTCAGAAAGTTAATCGAAATTCAGGCGCTTTTCAGCGTTTATTGAATCGACTTTTAGAACGACGCGCCGCCTCAAAACCTTTTGCGGCGGCGTTTTTCAGCATTATTCGATTTTCTTGCCTTCCATCAAACGCTGCACCAGCGGACCCATGATCAGCTCCATCGCCAGCCCCATCTTGCCGCCCGGCACCACCAGCGTGTTGATGTGCGAGATAAACGAACCTTGCAGCATCGCCAGCAAATATGGGAAATCGATCTGATCCAGTCCCTGAAAATGGATCACCACGAAGCTTTCATCCAGCGACGGAATGGCTTTCGCGGCGAAAGGATTCGAAGTATCGATGGTCGGTACGCGCTGGAAGTTGATGTGCGTGCGGGAAAACTGCGGCGTGATGTAGCTGATGTAGTCATCCATTGACCTGACGACGGAATCCATCACCGCCTCGCGGGAGTGACCGCGCTCGCCGGTGTCGCGTACCAGTTTTTGGATCCATTCAAGGTTGACGATAGGCACCACGCCCACCAGCAAATCGACGTGTTTGGCGACGTCGACCTGATTCGTCACCACGCCGCCGTGCAGGCCTTCGTAAAACAGAATATCGGTCGGTTCGGGCAGCGCCTGCCACGGCGTGAAGGTGCCGGGCACCTGATTGTAGGGCACGGCTTCGTCATAAGTATGCAGATACTTGCGCGAGCGGCCGGAGCCGGTCTTGCCGTATTCGATAAAGCTTTGTTCCAGCAGCGTGAAGTCATTGGCCTCGGGACCAAAGTAGCTGATATGACGGCCTAAATCGCGCGCCTTGCGGATTGCCGCGTCCATTTCGGGGCGCGTAAAGTGGTGAAAGCTATCGCCTTCAAGCTGGGCGGCGTGCAGGCCCTGCTGTTGAAATATCTTGCGAAAAGCCAGGCTGGTGGTGGTCGTTCCAGCGCCGCTCGAGCCAGTGACGGCGATAACGGGGTGTTTAGCTGACATCGGTGTCGGACTCCTGCGGTTCGCGCATAATTAAGCTTATTGTTACCATATCTATGCGCTAAGTGACAGGAGATCTCCGCGTCGCGTTTGGCTGCTTAAGCTTGCTATTTAGTTATGGAACCACGCCTTTGGGTTAAGGAACTACGCCGTTGGGTTATGGAATATAGTCATCGCGTTCTTCATCGCCGGCGCGAAACTGGCCGCGCGGCATGATATTGAGCGTTTCGTGCAACTCCGACCACACCAGCACGATGTCGCCGCTTTTAAGCTGGCGGCGCACGTCTTCCACCTTTTGCTCCAGCGTTCTTTCCTGCTCGCCGTAATCGGTGCCTTCGCGCAGCACAAAGGCTTCGATGACACTGTCGAGGGTTTCGGGTGGCAATTCTTTATAAGGAATGATCATGGTGTCTATTTTTCTCAATCGTTGATTCGGCCAGCAGGCGCGGAGCCAGCCAGTCGGGAATGCGTGTTTCCAGCCACATCTGCGGATGACGCCAGCTGCCGCCGACAAATCCGACGTGCCCGCCGCGTTCGGTCAGCTGATATTCTACCTCAGGCGGCAGGTCACGTGGGTCGGGGATCACCGCGTCAGTCATGAAAGGGTCGTCTTTGGCGTGAATAATCAGCAACGGCACTTTGACCTTCGGTAGCAGCGGCAATCCGCTACAGCGTCGATAATAGTCTAGCGCGTTTTGAAAGCCGTGAGCTTTCGAAGTGATGGCGTCATCGAATTCACGCAGGTAGCGCATTGCATCAAGCTCTTGCAGCGTGACGGGCAGCGTATCGGGATATTTCAACAACTTGCGGCGCGCGTTACTTTTGAGCTGGTCCAGCAGATAGCGCTGATAAATCCGTGACGAACCTTGCTCAAGGCGCAGCGCGCAGGGTTCGAGCATCAAAGGCGCCGAGACAATCACCGCCGCCTGCAAACGACAATTTTCACCTTCCTGCCCGAGATAACAGGCCAGCATATTGCCGCCCAGCGAAAATCCGACCGCGGCGGTCGGCGCTTCGCCATAAGTTTGCGTCAGCCAGTTAAGGAAAAAGCGCGCGTCTTCGGTTTCGCCAGAGTGGTAAATGCGCCGCAGCCGATTGGGTTCGCCGCTGCAACCGCGAAAATGCATCACTACGCCAAGGCCGCCTTTATCGCGCCACGCCTGCAAAAGCCCGTGCGCATACGGGCTGGTAAAGCTGCCTTCAAGCCCGTGAAATAGCACCATGCGCGGTTTGTGTCGCGCAAACTGGGGATCTTCACTCCAGGCCAAATCGACAAAATCGCCGTCGGGCAAATCCAGCCGTTGCCAGATTGGCCGCAGCTTGACGCGCCGTCTCACCAGCCGTGGCAGCAGCGTTTGCAGATGCGGATTGCTCGCGCCCCGTAAAGGATAAAAATTTTCAGACTGATGATTTTTAGACGCGGCATTTTCAGAACGATCAGTTTCAGACAGATTGCGCAGAAAAATCTCCTCGGAGAAGCTTGTGCTCCCCATACCACACTGATAGTTTCTCAGCTAATTGCACAATTATTGGGGTAGGGAGTCGCTGTTTAAATGGAACTTGGTTTATTTCTTTCGATGCTTGGTTTTCTATGGGTCGCGGCGATCACGCCAGGACCTAATAATATGCTGTTAACCACCTCCGGCGCGAATTTTGGTTTTATGCGATCGCTGTGGTTGATGCTCGGCATTATGCTCGGGATGCAAAGTATCGTCCTGCTAGTGGCGTTTGGCGTCGGCGGGTTGATCCTGCTTTATCCGGCGTTGCACACGATTCTCAAGGTGCTCGGCAGCCTCTATCTGCTGTGGCTGGCGTGGAAAATTGCTACCTCGGCCTATGAAACGCTGGAGACCGACGCCAAGCAGGCCAAGCCGATTCGCCTGTATCAGGGCTGGTTATTGCAGTTTTTGAATCCGAAAGCCTGGTTGATGGGGCTGGGCGCGGTTGCCAGTTTCAGCCTTGCCGGCGCGCAGTATAATCATTCTATCGCGGCGATCAGTTTGGGCGTATTTATCGTCAATCTGGTGTCAGGGATTATTTGGCTAGGTTTTGGCACGGTGATTGGTCGCCTGCTGAGCAGCCGTCGCGCGTGGTACACCTTTAATATCGCGATGGGCCTTCTGACTGCCGCCTGCGTGCTTTTAATCTGGCGTTGATTTAGCGTGATTTGGTCATCGTTTACGGCTTTCGAAAACGGCTTTTGAAAATCTAATTTGCGTTTGTCAGCCTAAAAACGGCCATCTGAAAAGGTGGCCGTTTTCGTTTCTTCTCTCATCGAAAATCATCATTCCCTCCATATATTCCTTTTAGTTATTAACAGGAATTTATAATTACTTTTAATGCGGCCTCGGCTCAGCTAAAAATTCCTCATTAACAGGACAAAAACCCTCTGTCGCGTTCACCCTTTTTGTGGAGCATTAACTCATGGCCAATCGATCCCTCTTACGCGGCGCAGCGCTGCTGTTGTCACTGACCGCCCTCAGCGCGCACGCGGTGGATGTCACTGTCGCCTACCAAACCTCGGCGGAACCGGCCAAAGTCGCGCAGGCTGAAAACACCTTTGCCAAAGCATCGGGTGCAAAAGTTGACTGGCGCAAATTCGACAGCGGCTCCAGCGTGCTGCGCGCGTTGGCGTCGGGTGATGTGCAAATCGGTAATATCGGTTCGAGCCCGTTGGCGGTCGCTGCGAGCCAGAAGCTGCCGATCGAAGCTTTCCTGCTGGCCTCCGAGCTGGGCAGTTCCGAAGCGCTGGTGGTGAAGAAAAGCATTAATGGTCCGCAAGACTTGATTGGCAAACGCATCGCCGTGCCGTTTATTTCAACCACGCATTACAGCCTGCTGTCGGCGCTCAAACATTGGGGAATTGATCCGAAGAAAGTGACCATCGTTAACCTGCAACCACCGGCCATCGCGGCGGCGTGGGCGCGCGGCGACATTGATGGTGCCTACGTTTGGGCACCGGCGGTGAACGAGCTGGAGAAAACCGGCAAGGTGTTGACCGACTCTTCGCAGGTCGGCAAATGGGGCTCGCCAACGCTCGACGTGTGGGTGGTGCGTAAAGATTTCGCGCAGGCGCATCCGGAAATCGTGACCGCCTTTGCTCGCAGCGCGCTTTCGGCGCAAAAGGCGTACCTGCAAAATCCGGATCAGTGGCTGAAAGACGCTTCTAACCTGAATACGCTGTCGCGCCTCAGCGGCGTGCCGGACGATCAAATTGCGGGGCTGGTTAAAGGTAACCGCTATCTGCCGGTCGCCGAACAGGTCAGCCAATTGGGTCAGCCGGTGAACAAGGCGATTAAAGATACCGCCAGCTTCTTGAAAGAGCAGGGGAAAGTGCCGCAGGTCGATAATGACTACAGCAGCTTTGTCACCGACAAATTCGTCAAAGCCGTGCAGGCCAGCCCGCAATCTTAAGGAGGACGCCATGCTTCAGGTCTCGCAGCTTTCTGCCGAATATCAGGGCAATCCGGTGTTGCACGATATCTCGCTGCAAATCGATGCCGGTGAACTGGTGGTGGTGCTCGGCCCGTCGGGCTGTGGCAAAACCACGCTGCTCAACCTGATTGCCGGTTTTACCTCGCCGAGCGGCGGTTCCATCGAGCTCGACGGCGCGCCGGTTAACGGGCCGGGTGCCGAACGCGGCGTGGTATTTCAGCACGAAGGCCTGCTGCCGTGGCGCGATGTCCTGAGCAACGTTGAATTTGGTTTACAGCTGGCGGGCGTCGATAAACGCCAACGTCAGCAAACGGCGGAGCGGATGCTCGCCAAGGTCGGGCTGACCGGCTACGAGCGGCATAATCTTTGGCAGCTGTCGGGCGGAATGCGTCAACGGGTCGGGATTGCGCGCGCGCTGGCTGCGGATCCGCGCCTGCTGCTGCTCGACGAGCCTTTCGGCGCGCTGGACGCTTTCACCCGCGAGCAAATGCAGGAGCTGCTGCTGACTATTTGGCGCGACACTGGCAAGCAGATTTTCCTGATTACGCACGACATTGAAGAGGCGATTTTTCTCGCCAGCGAGCTGTTACTGCTGTCGCCGGGGCCGGGCAGAGTGCTCGAACGCATCCCGCTGAGCTTTGGCAAACGCTACGCCGACGGCGAATCTTGCCGCAGCATCAAATCTGATCCTGAGTTTATCCGCCAGCGCGAATACGTGCTGAGTCAGGTATTTCAGCAGCGAGGAGGTCAGCTATGAGCGCTGAACCGGCATTAAAAACTAATTTGCACGACAAGCTGACCCTTTCGCACGACAAGCCGGCCCTTTCGCACGGCAAACCGACCCGCAAAAGTTGGCTGCTGCCGCGCAACGTGCGATTGAGCATGGGCACGCTGCTGACGCTGTTGGTTATTTGGTGGGCCGTCACGGCGATGAACTGGATCCCGCCGCTGTTTCTGCCCGCGCCGCAGCAGGTGCTGCATCAGCTGATCACCATCGCCAGTCCGCAGGGCTTTATGGACGCCACGTTATGGCAGCATTTGCAGGCGAGTTTGGCGCGTATTGTGATAGCGCTGCTTGCCGCCGTGATTATCGGCGTGCCGGTCGGTATTGCAATGGGCCTTAACGAAACGCTGCGCGGCATTCTGGACCCGCTGATCGAGCTTTATCGCCCCGTGCCGCCGCTGGCCTATCTGCCGCTGATGGTGATTTGGTTTGGCATCGGCGAAACCTCAAAGATTTTACTGATCTATTTAGCGATTTTCGCGCCGGTGGCGATGTCGGCTCTTGCGGGCGTGCGCAGCGCATCGAAAGTGAGAATCCGCGCAGCGCAGGCGCTGGGTGCCAGCCGCTGGCAGGTGCTGCGATACGTGATTTTACCCGGCGCGCTGCCCGAAATTTTGACCGGCGTGCGCATCGGATTAGGCGTTGGCTGGTCAACGCTGGTGGCCGCCGAGCTAATTGCCGCGACCCGAGGTTTAGGATTTATGGTGCAGTCGGCGGGCGAGTTTCTGGCGACTGACGTAGTTATCGCTGGCATTAGCGTTATTGCGCTGATCGCCTGTGCGCTTGAATTGGGCCTGCGTTACCTACAGCGCAAACTTACCCCTTGGCACGGAGAACAACAATGAACGAACGTCTGAAAATTACCCCGCTGGGCCCTTACATTGGCGCGCTGGTGGAGGATGTCACGCTGAGCCGCCCGCTTTCCGACGCCCAGTTTGAGCAGCTGTATCACGCGCTGCTGAAATATCAGGTGTTGTTTGCCCGTAATC
Source organism: Rouxiella sp. T17 (assembly GCF_036663475.1). Lineage (NCBI taxonomy): Bacteria > Pseudomonadati > Pseudomonadota > Gammaproteobacteria > Enterobacterales > Yersiniaceae > Rouxiella > Rouxiella sp. T17. The sequence goes on from NZ_JAWUEA010000001.1 coordinate 22,396, forward strand.
AACCGGTGACGCCGGTTCAACAGCGCGCGTTAGCGGCAAGATTCGGCGATCTGCATATTCACCCGGTTTATCCGCAGACGCCGGAAGCGCAGGAAATCATTATTCTCGACACGGACGACAATAATCCGCCGGACAATGACAACTGGCACACCGACGTGACCTTTATCGAGACGCCGCCGCTGGGGGCGATTCTGGCGGCGAAAAAGCTGCCGACGACGGGCGGCGATACGCTGTGGGCCAGCGGCATCGCGGCTTACGAAGCATTATCAGCGCCGTTCAAACAGCTGCTGGCGGGTTTGCAGGCGGAGCATGATTTCACTAAATCATTCCAGGAATATAAATACCGTAAAACGCCGGAAGAGCACGCGCAGTGGTTGAAGGGAAAAGAGAAGAATCCGCCGCTGCTGCATCCGGTGATTCGCACGCATCCGGTCTCTGGCAAGCAGGCGCTGTTCGTTAACGAAGGTTTCACGACGAGGATTGTTGGACTGGAGGAGAAGGAGAGTGCCGCTATTCTCGATTTCCTGTTCCGTCACATCACCAAACCGGAGTTTCAGGTGCGTTGGCGCTGGCAGGAGAATGATATTGCGCTGTGGGACAACCGCGTGACGCAGCATTACGCCAACGCCGACTATCTGCCGCAGCGCCGCATCATGCATCGCGCGACGATTCTGGGCGATAAGCCTTTCTATTCAGCGAATTAGACAAATCAGCTAATTAGAAAAGTCAGCGAGTTAAAGAAACAGTTTGCGTCGAAAACGGGTGGCGTTGAATGCGCCACCCGGCTTTAACTATTTTAAAAGTCAGTTAAAACACGCTAGGCGTTAAACTCTTGCGCCAGCTGCTCGAGCTGTTCCTGCGCGTCGAGCCAGCTCATTTCGACCTCTTCCAGCGCGCCTTTGACTTTTATTTGCTGTTGCAAACAGGCCGTCAAATCGGCTTTACGGCTGTTGTCGTAAATCGCCGAATCGGCCAGCTTGGCTTCAACGTCGGCCAGCTCGCTGCTCAGTTTTTCCATCTGCTTTTCCCACGCCGTAATCTGCTTGCGCAGCGGCTGAGTCTGGTTGCGGAAATCGGCTTCGCGACGTTTCTGATCTTTACGTGACTGCGCGCTGTTGCCGCTGGCGTCTTTATCCGGCGCATCCTGCTGATTTTCCTGGCGTTGAATATCTACCAGCCACTGTTGGTAATCTTCAAGATCGCCATCGAACTGCTCAACCTTGCCCGCGTGAACTAAATAAAGGTCATCGGTTGTCGAACGCAACAGGTGACGGTCATGCGAAACCACGACCATTGCGCCTTCGAAATCGATCAGCGCTTCGGTGAGCGCCTGACGCATGTCGAGATCCAGGTGGTTGGTCGGTTCATCGAGCAGCAGCAGGTTAGGGCGTTGCCAGACGATCAGCGCTAAAACCAGACGCGCTTTTTCGCCACCGGAGAAACGTTCGGTTTTTTCGGTAACCTTATCGCCCTGAAAACCGAAACCGCCTAAATAGTCGCGTAATTGCTGCTCGGTTTGCTTGTCGGCCAGACGCACCAGATGCTGCAACGGCGAATCTTCGGCCACCAAAAACTCCAGCTGATGCTGGGCGAAGTAACCCAGCTTGACGCCTTTTGCCAGCCCGATATCGCCCTTCAGCGGCGGCATGGTGCCCGCCAGCAGTTTAATCAGCGTCGATTTACCCGCGCCGTTACGGCCTAACAGCCCGATGCGCGAGCCCGGCACCAGATTCAGCTTGATGGAATCCAGAATCACGTTGTCGTTATAACCGGCGCTGACTTTTTCCATCCGCAGCAGCGGGTCCGGCAAGCTTTCAGGCGAGCGGAAACTAAACTGGAATGGATTATCGACGTGCGCGGGCGCAATCAGCTCCATGCGTTCGAGCATCTTGATGCGGCTCTGCGCCTGCTTGGCCTTGGTCGCCTGCGCGCGGAATCGGTCAATATAACTTTTCAGGTGCGCGACTTTTTCCTGCTGATTTTCGAATAGCGATTGTTGCTGTGCGAGCTTAGTGGCGCGCTGCCGTTCGAAAGAGGAGTAGTTGCCGGTGTATTCGTTCAGCGTCTGCTGTTCGATGTGCAAAATTTTGTCGACGATCGGATCGAGGAAATCGCGGTCGTGGGAAATCAGTACCAGCGTGCCGTCGTAGCTTTTCAGCCATTTTTCCAGCCAGATAACCGCGTCGAGATCCAGGTGGTTGGTCGGTTCGTCGAGCAGCAACAAATCAGAGCGCAGAATCAGCGCCTGCGCGAGGTTAAGGCGCATACGCCAGCCGCCCGAGAAGGATTTAACCGGCTGTTGCAGCTGATTCTGACTGAAACCCAATCCGGAAAGCAGGCTGGCAGCGCGCGCAGGAATAGTCCACGCCTGAATGGCGTCAAGTTTGCCGTGCAGCGAGGCAATCGCGTGGCCGTCGTCGCGCTCGTTGGCGAGCTGTAATTCGGCTTCGAGCTGGCGGAATTCGCGGTCGCCGTCGATAACATACTCAATGGCAGGCACGTCGAGCGCCGGCGTTTCCTGATTCACCCAGGCCAGCGCCCAGTTTGCCGGAAACGTCAGGTTGCCCGCATCGGCGCTCATTTCGTTTTTCAACAGTGAAATCAGGGTCGATTTGCCACAGCCGTTTTTACCCACCAGCCCGACTTTTTGACCCGGGTTGATAGTGGCAGATGCATTGTCAAGCAGGACATTGGTGCCACGCCTGATTTGTAACGATGAGAAAACTATCATAAAGCGCCGTGTAGTTGAGAGTATGTTAAATTGACTGTCATCATACTGAGTTAAACAAGACGTACTAAACGTCCCATTTTGTATTTGCGGAGCATGGTAGCGGAATTTTTGCACCCTGACGACGCTTTGGAGGTATTGATGTCGCAGCCACCCAAGGTTTTGCTGCTGTACGCCCATCCCGAATCACCCGATTCGGTGGCCAATCGCGTTCTCCTCACGCGGGCCAGAGAGCTTGAGCATGTGACCGTCCACGATTTATACGCGCATTATCCCGATTTTTTTATCGATATCGAGCATGAACAGCAGCTGCTGCGTGAGCATCAGGTGATTGTTTTTCAGTATCCTTTATATACCTACAGCTGTCCGGCGCTGCTCAAAGAGTGGATGGATAGAGTGCTGGCGCGCGGTTTTGCCAGCGGCGTCGACGGCACGGCGCTACAGGGAAAATATTGGCGTTCCGTAGTGACCACCGGCGAACCGGAAGGCGCTTACCGCGCAGGCGGCTACAACGGCTATAAAATGAGTGACGTGATGCGCCCGTTTGAGCTGACCGCCGCGATGTGCGGCATGCACTGGATGACGCCGATTATCATTTACTGGGCGCGCCGCCAGTCGCCCGCCACGCTGGCCAGCCACGCCGAAGCTTACGGCGAATGGCTGCAATCCCCCTTACCGCACGGAGGAATCTAACTATCGACAGCTCGAACTTACCGACAGCCATTCTGCTGTTTCTTTTTGCCGCCGTCGTGGCGGTGCCGATAGCCCAGCGTTTGGGCATTGGCGCGGTTTTAGGCTATTTGCTGGCCGGGATCGCCATGGGTCCGTGGGGATTTGGCGTGATCCGCGACGTCGACGAGATCCTGCACTTTTCCGAGCTTGGCGTCGTGTTTCTGATGTTTATCATTGGCCTGGAACTGAATCCGGGCAAGCTGTGGCAGCTGCGGCGCCAGATATTTGGCGTCGGAGCGGGTCAGGTGATCCTTACTGCGCTGGTGCTGGGCGGCCTGCTGTGGCTAACCCATTTCTCGTGGCAGGCGGCGGTCATCGGCGGAATTGGTTTGGCGATGTCGTCGACCGCAATGGCGCTCCAGCTGATGCAGGACAAAGGCATGACCCGCAACGAAGGCGGTCAGCTGGGCTTTGCGGTGCTGCTGTTTCAGGATATCGCGGTGATCCCCGCACTGGCGCTGATTCCCGTGCTAGCCGGAACCTCGTCGGGCGGCAACGACTGGAGCATGATTGGCATGAAAGTGCTGGCGTTTGTCGGCATGCTGGTCGGCGGACGCTACCTGCTGCGGCCGATTTTCCGGCTGATTGTCGCCTCGGGCGTGCGTGAAGTCTTTACCGCTGCGGCGCTTTTGGTGGTGCTTGGCGCGGCGTTATTCATGCAGGAGCTGGGTTTCTCGATGGCGCTCGGCACCTTTATCGCCGGAATTTTGCTGGCGGAAAGCGAATATCAGCACGAATTGGAAATCGCTATCGAGCCATTTAAGGGACTCTTGCTCGGCCTGTTCTTTATTTCTGTGGGCATGGCGTTGAATCTTGGGGTGCTTTATACCCATATTCTGCTGGTGCTGCTCAGCGTGATTATTTTGGTGATGGTCAAAGGCGGCGTGCTTTACCTGCTCGCCAGAGTGTTTGGTTTGCGCACCTCGGTGAGATTGCAGTTTGCCGCCGTGCTCAGTCAGGGCGGCGAATTTGCCTTCGTGCTGTTCTCGGCGGCGGGCGCGCAAAAGGTGATTTCGCAGAGTCAGCTGTCGCTGCTGCTGGTGGTGGTCACACTTTCGATGATGACCACGCCACTGTTGCTGAAATACGTCGACAGAATTCTGGTGCGTCGCTATAACGCTCAGGAAGAGAGCGACGAAAAACATTTTGTCGAAGATAACGAGCCGCAGGTCATTATTGTCGGATTCGGGCGATTTGGGCAGGTGGTCGGGCGTTTGCTGATGGCCAACAAAATGCGTATTACGGTGCTTGAGCGTGATATCAGCGCAGTAGGGTTGATGCGCAGCTTTGGTTATCAGGTTTATTACGGCGATGCGACACGGCTCGAATTACTGCGCGCAGCGGGCGCGGAAAAGGCAAAATCGATTGTAATCACCTGCAATGAACCGGAAGATACCTTACAGATTGTCCGGCTTTGTCAGGAAAACTTTCCACACCTCAATATTCTTGCCCGAGCGCGAGGCCGCGTAGAGGCGCACGAACTGTTGCAGGCGGGCGTTCAGCACTTCTCGCGTGAGACATTCTCAAGCGCGCTGGAGTTGGGCAAGAAGGCGCTGGTGACGCTGGGAATGCATCCGCACAGCGCCTATCGCGCCCAGCAGCATTTCCGTCGTCTGGACATGCGCATGCTGCGCGAGCTGGTGCCGCAGGTGCAGGGCGATGTGGCGCAGATTTCTCGTGTCAAAGAGGCGCGTCGCGAGCTGGAAGACGTTTTCCAGAGCGAGATGCACAAAGAACGACGTCAGCAGGACGGCTGGGACGACGATCAATAACGACGTCGGCGGCCAAAACGACAGAAGTTTCCGAATATTTTTTGTAAAGAATCCCCTACGGCGAGGCACGAAAAATAGGCGCGCCGCGGGATTCGGGAGAGACAGGAAATGGCAGCAACCCGTAAGCGTTTTATCGCCGGTGCAGTTTGCCCAGAGTGTAAGGCACTGGATACGCTGAGGTTATGGCAAGAAGATCAGGTAGAAGTGGTGGAGTGCGTGAAATGCGGACACCAGAAGCGACAAACTGACGAACAGGTCGCCAAACACGTTCGCGGTGACGAACAGGTGATTGGAATCTTTGATCCGAAGTAGCGTTATCCCGCGGCTTTTTTTATGCTTAGGGGTACAGAGGCGCGGTTTTCCGCTACAATCTTCGCCAAATTACAGTATTCGTCAAACACGATCTTTGCCAAGATACAGTATTTGTCGAAATTACAGATTTCAAACGGTAGGAGTTATCATGAAAGTATCTAAAGACGTGGTTGTCAGCGTTGCGTATCAGGTTCGTACTGAAGACGGCGTGCTGGTTGACGAGTCACCGGTCACTGCACCACTGGACTACCTGCACGGTCATGGCTCGCTGATTTCCGGTCTGGAAAGCGCGCTGGAAGGCCATGCGGTTGGCGATCGTTTCGACGTTCACGTAGGCGCTAACGAAGCTTATGGTAACTATGACGAAAACCTGGTGCAGCGCGTTCCTAAAGACGTGTTCATGGGCGTTGACGAGCTGGAAGTTGGCATGCGTTTTCTGGCCGACACCGATCAGGGTCCAGTTCCAGTAGAAATTACTGAAGTTGACGGCGACCACGTTGTTGTTGACGGCAACCACATGCTGGCGGGTCAGAACCTGAACTTCCACGTTGAAGTTGTTGCTATCCGCGAAGCGACCGAAGAAGAGCTGGCTCACGGCCACGTTCACGGCGAGCACGGTCATGACCACGGACACGACCACGACCATGACCACGGTCAGGGTGGTTGCGGTACCGGCGGCTGCGGCTGCAGCCACTAATCGGGCATTTACCGATAACAAGAAAGGCGACCTCGGGTCGCCTTTTTTTATGCCAGGTAAATAAGCTATCTCCTTCAACCGCGATTCTCTACCTTCAAAATTTATCCCTTCTCTTTTAAAGAGCGTTATCTGCAAGTTAACGTTTAAATTAGCCTGTAGGCTAATTTAAAATTGTGGCTAATTAGCTTGTAGGCTAATCTTTAATGGAGTAAGTCATGTTTACCGTTTTTTATCATCCTAAGGCTGAGCAGGAAGCGAATGAACTGCCTATCGCTATTAGGGCTAAATATGACAAATTGGTAAAAAAGCTTGAACAGGATCCGAGATTACTGAGAGAACCCGACACCAAACCTTTAGGCAACGGGCTCTTTGAACTGAGAACGCAAGGCAATGATATTGCGAGAGCTTTATGGATTTATAAAAAGGCTAATCGGATTATCATGTTGAGGATTTTTATTAAAAAATCTCAGAAAATCTCTAGAGCCGAGATTGATTTGGCGTGGGCAAGATTGGAGGAAATCACATTATGAAATTAGTAACTCATAGTGAAATGCATGAGAAATGGATGCGTGAGCCCGAGTATCGCGCTGCGTATGAAGAAGAAGAGCGTAAAGAACACCTGCGTGCGGTGCTGGCCCAATGGCGCAGTAAAGAAAATCTCACGAGCGCCGAGGTGGCTACCCGCATGGGGATAAAGCCGCCGACCGTGCATAAAATGGAAAAAAATGTTCTTCGCGCCTCAATCGATACGCTTTATCGTTATGCCAAAGCTTGTGGCATTGAAAGGCCTGAGATTCCGCTTTATTAGCCAAATTCGCTCTATTAACAAACTTTATCAACAAGAAAGGCGACCTCGGGTCGCCTTTTTTTATGCCAGGTAAATCAGTAGTGCGGAGGCGGTGTCTCTTCCGAGGCGTCGGCTATCATAGAAGGCTGCGAGGCGCGCAGGCGGTCGGTCAGCAGGCGCAGGTGATCGTGCAGACGGCTCATTTCAAGCTGATGCGAGGTCACTATCTGATTCAACTCTTCAATAGTCACTTCCTGAAAAGCCAGCTTGCTTTCCAGCGCTTCAATCCGCTGTTCGAAGGAATTCTGTTCCATAATAGGTGCCTTTAGTGCCGCTTGATGAGGATTGTCTGTCAGTGCGACAGAATTTGCGCCATATTCTACGCGCATTAATTTGAAAAAACTCGGCGTTGGCCGTTTTGTGAGATCTTCAGAAACTTATTGAAGCAAAAAAGGTCTCAATTAAGCGCGTTCGGGAAGTATAGCGATTGTCATGCATCGACACGGACAGTTATATTAACCGGCGAACTTTCGTAATTGTTACTTGGGGCACGAGCCTCAAGTCTTGGAGAAATGGATGAAATCACTGTTTAAAGTAACGCTGTTGGCTACCACGATGGCTCTTGCCCTGGGTGCAACTCAGGCCATGGCAGCCGATGCTGCAAAAGCGACTGATTCTACTGCAGCTGCGCCAGCGGCTTCAGCACCTGCGGCCACCACCCCTGCACAATTCAAAAATGACGACGAGCAGGCTGCTTACGCGCTGGGTGCTTCACTTGGCCGTTACATGGACAATTCACTGAAAGAACAAGAAAAACTGGGCATCAAACTGGATAAAGACCAGCTGATCGCCGGTGTTCAGGATGCGTTTGCCAACAAGAGCAAACTGTCTGACGCAGATATCGAGAAAACGCTGCAAACCTTCGAAGGTCGCGTAAAAGCCTCAGCCCAGCAGAAAATGGAAGCTGACGCCAAAGCCAACGAAGAGAAGGGCGCAACCTACAGCGCTAACTTCGCCAAAGAAAAAGGCGTGAAGAAAACCGAATCCGGCCTGCTGTATCAGGTTGAAAAACCAGGTACCGGCGCGGCACCTAAAGACAGCGACACGGTAGTTGTAAACTACAAGGGTACGCTGGTTGACGGCACCGAGTTCGACAACTCTTATACCCGCGGTGAGCCACTTTCTTTCCGTCTTGACGGTGTTATCCCAGGCTGGACCGAAGGCCTGAAACACATCAAGAAAGGCGGCAAAATCAAGCTGGTCATCCCACCGGCTCTGGCTTACGGTAAAACCGGCGTCCCGGGTATTCCTGCCAACTCTACTCTGGTCTTCGAAGTAGAACTGCTGGATATCAAGGCCGCGCCTAAAGCCGATGCCAAAGATGCGACCAAACCGGCTGCACCTGCTGCTGCGGCAAAATCAGAATAATTAGTTCTGACTTTTACTGCGCGAAAACCGTCACTTAGGTGGCGGTTTTTTTTTGCCTGAAGCTTTTTAAATGCTTCCACCCCATTTTTACTGGGGGTACTCTATCATGATAACTTGACGGCACTTACGCTCGGGCTTAACGTCAAGGGACTTGAGAAATCGTAGGGACCTTTTCACTGCTGCGTTGTTGCAGTGGGGCCTGCTGAAATGACCGAACGGAGAGTCTTACTCCAGATGATGAGTAAGGTCCCGATGTAGAGGGTGGTAGCTTCAATGTCTAATTCGCTTTTAAATGGCGAAACCGGTGAGCTGGATTTGCTGGACCAACGTCCGTTTAGTGCAACCGACCATGAAATCCTGGCCTCGTATGAGGCAGTTGTCGACGGTTTGGCCATGCTGATTGGTCAACACTGCGAAATAGTTCTGCATTCTCTGGAAGATCTGAAATGCTCGGCTATTCGTATCGCCAATGGGGAACACACCGGCCGCAAGATAGGTTCGCCTATTACCGATCTGGCGCTGCGCATGCTGCACGACATGACGGGCGCCGACAGCAATGTCTCGAAAGCCTATTTTACCCGTGCGAAAAGCGGCGTGTTGATGAAGTCGGTGACGATTGCCATCCGCAACCGTGACCAGCGGGTGATCGGTTTGCTGTGTATCAACATGAACCTCGACGTGCCTTTCTCGCAGATCATGCAAACGTTTATTCCGCCAGAAGCGCAGGACGTGTCGCCTTCCGTCAACTTTGCGTCTTCTGTGGATGACCTCGTGGCACAAACGCTTGAATTTACTATCGAAGAAGTTAATGCCGATCGTAATGTCACCAATAATGCCAAGAATCGTCAGGTGGTGCTTAACCTGTACGAGAAAGGTATTTTCGACATCAAAGATGCGATTAATCAGGTCGCCGATCGTCTGAACATCTCCAAACATACGGTTTATCTTTATATCCGCCAGTTTAAAAGCGGCGAACCGGTGGGGAACTAGCGTTGACGTTGCGATACAGTCTTTTGGTTACGGGTGCGCCTTATGGCACCCAGCAGGCCAGCGCCGCCTATCAGTTTGCCTTGGCACTGCTGGCGCGCGGTCATCAACTCGAGAGCATTTTCTTTTATCGTGAAGGCGTGCTGAACGGCAATCAGCTCGTTTCGCCCGCGTCGGACGAGTTTGATCTGGTGCGCGCCTGGCAACAGGTGGCAACTTCGCATCAGGTAGCGTTGAATGTTTGCGTGGCGGCCGCGTTGCGGCGTGGCGTGATGGATGAAAATGAAGCCGAGAATCAGGCCAACTTATCGGCCAACTTATCGGCCAATTTGCAGGCCGGTTTTTCACTGACCGGTTTAGGCAGTCTGGCAGAAGCCGCGCTGACCTGCGATCGGCTGATACAGTTTTAAGCGTTGAGAATAGACAGACCATGAATCTCGATTCAAGCGAAAAATCGCCCGCAGAAAAGAAGGTCGCCTTTGTGTTTTCTACTGCACCACACGGCACCTCGGCGGGAAGGGAAGGACTCGATGCGCTACTGGCAACCTCGGCGTTAACTGAGCAGATCGGCCTGTTTTTTGTGGGCGATGGCGTTTTACAGCTGCTTTCGAACCAGCAGCCCGAAAAAATTTTAGCCCGTAATTACATCGCAACCTACGGCGTTTTGCCACTTTATGACATCGATCAGTGCTTCCTCTGCGCGGCGTCGGCAAGCGAACGCGGGCTGGCAGAAATTGACGATTGGGTGCTTGATGTCGAGGTTTTGCAGCCCGATAATCTCCGTCAACGGCTCGCCACCTACGACGTGATAATGACATTCTGATCGGATAAAACCATGCTTTTTACCCTTGCAAAATCCCCCCAACAGTGTGATTTGGCGGCACTTATTCGACTTATCGGCGAAAGTGATGCCCTGCTGCTCATGCAGGACGGTGTTATCGCGGCCCTTGAAAATAGCGTGGCGCAGTCCCATATATCCAGTCTGACGTGCCCGGTGTATGTCCTGCTCGACGATCTCGAAGCTAGAGGATTGATTGGTCAAATTTCACACAAATTGACGCCAATCGGTTATACTGGTTTCGTCGATCTGACCGAAAAGCATCGTCAGCACATCGCGTGGTGATTTCGCGAAATGTTGTATATTTCTTGACACTTTCGTAGGTCAGCAATAAAATTCTGCGTCCCATATTGGCATCTGCCGATTGTGGGTCGATTTATCACGTGTTTACAAAGTAGTTTACGAATCAAAATCCAGGAGCTTTTTAATGGCAACAATTAATCAGCTGGTACGCAAACCACGCTCTACGAAGGTTGCTAAAAGCAACGTTCCAGCGCTGGAAGCTTGCCCGCAGAAACGTGGCGTTTGTACCCGTGTGTACACCACCACTCCAAAAAAACCAAACTCCGCACTGCGTAAAGTATGCCGTGTGCGTTTGACTAACGGTTTTGAAGTTACCTCCTACATCGGCGGTGAAGGTCATAACCTGCAGGAACACTCCGTGATCCTGATCCGTGGCGGTCGTGTAAAAGACTTGCCAGGTGTGCGTTACCACACCGTCCGCGGCGCACTGGACTGTTCAGGCGTTAAAGACCGTAAGCAGTCTCGTTCTAAATACGGCGTTAAAAAGCCGAAGTCTTAATGGTTCTCCGTTAAGTAAGGCCAAACATTTTCACATTACTGTCAAAATAAACTCATAGAGTTTTGGACAATCCTGAATTAACAACGGAGTATTTCCATGCCACGTCGTCGCGTCATTGGTCAACGTAAAATCCTGCCAGATCCTAAGTTCGGGTCCGAACTGCTGGCTAAATTCGTAAACATTCTGATGGTAGATGGTAAGAAATCTACTGCAGAAGCAATCGTCTACAACGCACTTGAGACCCTGGCTCAACGTAGCGGTAAAGACAGCCTGGAAGCTTTCGAAGTCGCTCTGGACAACGTCCGTCCGACCGTCGAAGTTAAGTCCCGCCGCGTAGGTGGTTCTACTTATCAGGTTCCAGTTGAAGTACGTCCGGTTCGTCGTAATGCCCTGGCAATGCGTTGGATCGTAGAAGCTGCTCGTAAACGCGGTGATAAATCCATGGCTCTTCGCCTGGCGAACGAACTTTCTGATGCAGCAGACAACAAAGGTACTGCTGTTAAGAAACGTGAAGACGTTCACCGTATGGCTGAAGCCAACAAGGCGTTCGCCCACTACCGCTGGTAATCACCACGCAGTAGTTATGCTAACCAAGCGGGCGCTGGAAACAGTTAACCCGCTTGGATTAACTGAAACTGAACGCCCTAGGAATAGAGGAATCAAATGGCTCGTAAAACACCCATTGAGCGTTACCGTAACATTGGTATCAGCGCTCACATCGACGCCGGTAAAACGACGACGACCGAACGTGTTCTGTTCTACACCGGTGTAAACCACAAAATCGGTGAAGTTCATGACGGCGCAGCAACCATGGACTGGATGGAGCAGGAGCAGGAACGTGGTATCACCATCACGTCTGCTGCGACTACCTGTTTCTGGTCTGGTATGGCCAAGCAGTTCGAACCACACCACATCAACATCATCGACACCCCGGGACACGTTGACTTCACCATCGAAGTTGAGCGTTCTATGCGTGTTCTTGATGGTGCGGTAATGGTTTACTGTGCTGTTGGCGGCGTTCAGCCACAGTCTGAAACCGTATGGCGTCAAGCTAACAAATATAAAGTTCCACGCATCGCGTTCGTTAACAAAATGGACCGCATGGGTGCTAACTTCCTGAAAGTTGTAGACCAGATCGAAAAACGTCTGGGCGCAACTCCAGTTCCTCTGCAGCTGGCTATCGGCGCAGAAGAGAAATTCACCGGTATCGTTGACCTGGTGAAAATGAAAGCTATCAACTGGAACGAAGCTGATCAGGGCGTGACCTTCGAATACGAAGAGATCCCGGCTGACATGCAAGAACTGGCTGAAGAATGGCGTCAGAAACTGATTGAAGCCGCTGCTGAAGGTTCTGACGAGCTGATGGAGAAATTCTTTGGTGGCGAAGAGCTGACCGAAGAAGAGATCAAAACTTCTCTGCGTAAGCGCGTTCTGAACAACGAAGTTATTCTGGTTACCTGTGGTTCTGCGTTTAAAAACAAAGGCGTACAGGCAATGCTGGATGCGGTTGTCGAGTATCTGCCAGCACCAACCGACGTTGAAGCAATCAACGGTATGTTGGATGACGGTAAAGACACTCCGGCAGTTCGCCACTCTGACGACAAAGAGCCGTTCTCTGCTCTGGCGTTCAAAATCGCAACTGACCCATTCGTGGGTAACTTGACGTTCTTCCGTGTTTATTCCGGTCTCGTCAACTCAGGTGACACTGTATTTAACCCAGTGAAATCTCAGCGCGAACGTCTGGGCCGTATCGTTCAGATGCACGCTAACAAGCGTGAAGAAATCAAAGAAGTCCGTGCAGGCGATATCGCTGCAGCAATCGGTCTGAAAGACGTGACTACGGGCGATACCCTGTGTGATCCGGATAACGTGATCATTCTTGAGCGTATGGAATTCCCAGAGCCGGTAATCTCCGTAGCTGTAGAACCAAAAACCAAAGCTGACCAAGAAAAAATGGGTCTGGCTCTGGGTCGTTTGGCTAAAGAAGACCCATCATTCCGCGTATGGACTGATGAAGAATCTGGTCAGACTATCATCGCAGGTATGGGTGAACTTCACCTGGACATCCTGGTTGACCGTATGCGTCGCGAATTCAACGTTGAAGCTAACGTTGGTAAGCCGCAGGTAGCTTACCGTGAAGCGATTCGCGCCAAAGTTACCGACGTTGAAGGTAAGCACGCCAAGCAGTCTGGTGGTCGTGGTCAGTACGGTCACGTTGTGATCGACATGTACCCACTTGAGCCGGGTGTTAACCCTAAAGGCTACGAGTTTGTCAACGAAATCAAAGGCGGTGTGATTCCTGGTGAATTCATCGGCGCGATTGACAAGGGCATTCAGGAGCAGCTTAAAGCAGGTCCGTTGGCTGGTTACCCAGTAGTAGATCTCGGTGTGCGTCTGCACTTCGGTTCTTACCACGACGTTGACTCCTCTGAGCTGGCGTTTAAACTGGCCGCTTCCATCGCCTTTAAAGATGGCTTTAAGAAAGCGAAACCAGTTCTGCTTGAGCCGATCATGAAGGTTGAAGTAGAAACTCCAGAAGAGAACACTGGTGACGTGATCGGTGACCTTAGCCGCCGTCGTGGTATGCTGAAAGGCCAAGAATCTAACGCTACTGGCGTTGTGATTCACGCTGAAGTTCCGCTTTCCGAAATGTTCGGTTATGCGACTCAGCTGCGTTCACTGACCAAAGGTCGTGCATCTTACTCCATGGAATTCCTGAAGTATGATGACGCGCCAAGCAACGTTGCCCAGGCTGTAATCGAAGCTCGCGGTAAATAAGCCTAGGTTTTAACACAATGATCCCGTGCTCTCTCCTTGAGGGGAGAGCACAATAGTAAGGAATATATCCGTGTCTAAAGAAAAATTTGAACGTTCCAAACCGCACGTCAACGTTGGTACTATCGGCCACGTCGACCACGGTAAAACTACCCTGACTGCTGCTATCACCACCGTACTGGCTAAAACCTACGGCGGTTCTGCACGCGCATT
>NZ_JAWUEA010000002.1:0-27745 GCF_036663475.1 Rouxiella sp. T17
TTTAATTCTTCCCGACTCGTTCACACCGCGTTGCTGCTGCGTTGTTCCCTGTCGTTGGAGCGGCATTATAGGGAGTTCTCGCGGGGCCGCAACCCCTAATTTCAATAAAAAATACTGTTTGCTGCAATACACAGCAAAAGGGGGGTTTATACCGATTTACACACAAAGTTATCCACAATGCGTATTGAAACTCAAAATTGACGCGCATCGCGCAATCGTTTTCGCTACAATATCGCGCGTCTGAATATACCGACACTCTCTGCAATAACGGCGTCTATCACGCCTGTGGAACCTTATCTGAATGCAATTCTGCGTTTTCTTCTTTATATACCTCTATATAGAAGAGAAGAACGCGAAGTGAATTCACGTAACGCTCTCTTTATTGCGACTCCAAAGCCAAGGGATAAAACCACCATGTCACAACGTCGTCCAATCCGCCGCGCGCTGCTCAGTGTTTCTGACAAAGCCGGTATCGTAGAATTTGCTCAAGCCCTCTCTCAGCGTGGAGTGGATTTACTTTCCACTGGCGGCACCGCCCGCCTGCTTGCCGACGCAGGTTTGCCAGTGACTGAAGTCTCTGACTACACCGGCTTCCCGGAAATGATGGATGGACGCGTCAAGACTCTGCATCCGAAAGTGCACGGCGGTATCCTCGGCCGTCGCGGTAAAGACGACGAGATCATGGGTCAGCACGACATCGCCCCCATCGATATGGTGGTTGTTAACCTTTATCCTTTCGCAGCAACCGTCTCACGTCCTGACTGTTCGCTCGAAGATGCCGTAGAAAATATCGATATCGGCGGCCCGACCATGGTTCGCTCCGCTGCCAAGAACCACAATGATGTAGCAATCGTGGTCAAGAGCAGCGATTACACCGCTATTATTGAAGAGATGGATGCCAACGAAGGTTCACTCCTGCTGGCCACCCGTTTCAACCTGGCGATTAAAGCCTTTGAACACACCGCCTCTTACGACGGCATGATTGCCAACTACTTCGGCACGATGGTACCGGCGTATCACGGTGATACTGAATCTGCATCCGGCCAGTTCCCGCGTACGTTAAATATGAGCTACATCAAGAAGCAGGATATGCGTTACGGTGAAAACAGCCACCAGCAAGCTGCCTTCTATATAGAAGAGAATGTTTCCGAAGCTTCTGTTGCGACCTCGCAGCAGCTGCAAGGTAAAGCACTTTCCTATAACAACATTGCCGACACCGACGCCGCGCTCGAATGTGTGAAAGAGTTTGCCGAGCCGGCCTGCGTTATCGTCAAGCACGCCAACCCGTGCGGCGTGGCCGTAGGTAATAACGTGCTCGAAGCTTACGAGCGCGCATACAAAACTGACCCGACCTCTGCTTTCGGCGGCATTATTGCTTTCAACCGCGAGTTGGACGCTACCACTGCCAAGGCGATCATCAGCCGTCAGTTCGTGGAAGTGATCATCGCCCCTTCCGTCAGTGAAGAAGCGCTGGCGCTGACCGCGACCAAGCAAAACGTTCGCGTGCTGACCTGTGGTCAATGGCAGGATCGCCAGAAAGCGCTGGATTTCAAACGCGTTAACGGCGGTTTGCTGGTACAGGATCGTGATTTGGGTATGGTTGATACCGGCGATCTGCGCGTGGTGACTACCCGTCAACCTTCCGAGCAGGAGCTGAGTGATGCGCTGTTCTGCTGGAAAGTGGCGAAATTCGTTAAGTCCAACGCCATTGTGTATGCGCGTGACAAAATGACCATCGGTATTGGCGCTGGCCAGATGAGCCGCGTCTATTCTGCTAAAATCGCCGGTATCAAAGCCGCCGACGAAGGTCTGGAAGTTGCAGGATCCGTCATGGCATCCGACGCTTTCTTCCCGTTCCGCGACGGTATTGATGCCGCAGCCGCAGTGGGCATCACCTGTGTTATCCAGCCGGGTGGTTCAATGCGTGATAATGAAGTGATCGAAGCAGCCAACGAACACGGCATCGCCATGGTGTTCACCGACATGCGTCATTTCCGTCATTAATCTGCTCAAAGCTGTAGCCGATCGCTCGCTATAGCCTGCTTAAATTCTTTTGCGAGCACCCCGCGTGCTCGCCTATTCGGAGTCATCGAATGAACATTTTAATTATCGGTAACGGCGGACGTGAACACGCGCTGGCCTGGAAAGCGTCCCAGTCTCCTCTGGCAGACAAGATTTTTGTGGCGCCGGGCAATGCTGGCACCGCGCTTGAGCCGCTGTTGCAAAACGTTGATATCGCCGCGACCGATGTTGCTGGCCTGCTGGCGTTTGCTCAGCAAAATGATATCGGCCTGACCATTGTCGGCCCGGAAGCCCCGCTGGTTATCGGCGTAGTCGATGCCTTCCGCGCGGCGGGTCTGAAAATCTTCGGCCCAACGCAGGCGGCGGCCCAGCTTGAAGGCTCTAAAGCGTTCACCAAAGATTTCCTGGCACGTCACGCCATTCCAAGCGCTGACTACCAGAATTTCACCGAAATCGACCCTGCGCTGGCGTATCTGCGCAGCAAAGGCGCGCCGATTGTTATCAAGGCGGATGGATTAGCGGCGGGTAAAGGCGTTATTGTTGCGATGACGCTGGAAGAAGCCGAAGCCGCCGTGCATGACATGCTGGCAGGCAACGCGTTTGGCGATGCAGGCCATCGTATTGTTATCGAAGAGTTCCTCGACGGCGAAGAAGCCAGCTTTATCGTGATGGTAGACGGCGAAAACGTGATTCCAATGGCGACCAGTCAGGATCACAAACGCGTTGGCGATGCAGACACCGGCCCTAATACCGGCGGCATGGGCGCTTACTCACCGGCTCCGGTCGTGACCGACGAGATCCACCAGCGCGTGATGGACCAGGTTATCTGGCCAACCGTGCGCGGCATGGCGGCGGAAGGCAACGTTTACACCGGTTTCCTGTACGCCGGTCTGATGATTTCTGCCGACGGCCAGCCTAAAGTTATCGAGTTCAACTGTCGTTTTGGCGACCCTGAAACTCAGCCAATCATGCTGCGTCTGCGTTCTGACCTGGTTGCGCTGTGCCTCGCCGGTGCAGAAGGCCGTCTGAATGAAGTGACCTCCGAATGGGATCCGCGCCCTGCTCTTGGCGTGGTATTGGCTGCGGGCGGTTATCCGGGCGACTACACCAATGGCGAAGTGATTCACGGTTTGCCGCTGGAAGAAGTGGCTGATGGCAAAGTGTTCCACGCAGGCACCCGTTTGCAGGATGAATTGGTCGTCACCAACGGCGGCCGCGTACTCTGTGTCACGGCGTTGGGTGAAACGGTTGCCGCCGCGCAGCAGCGTGCCTACCAGCTGGCGCAAGATATCAAATGGCAAGGCAGCTTCTGTCGTAAAGACATCGGCTATCGCGCCATTGCCCGCGAGCAGGGTAAATAATCTACTTTTTGTGATTATTGCGATTTTTATGATTGGAAAAGAAGAGCCCGCCGCGTGCGGGTTTTTTTATGGCTCATCACGCTGCTTCATTGAGACAAGTCATCAAGATAAGTCATGGAGATCAATTAAGCTGGCCGGCCTTGGGTTCCCACGTACAGAAATCTTCGTTGGCCACCAGCAGTAGCTCATTGCCTTCGGGCGCTGTCAACCAGGCGAGGCCGAGCTTGTCATCAGACTTGGCCGCGCGTTTCGCCAGCCAGACTTGAGATCGCACGTTGAGACTCAACGTCACCGGCGCACCGGCACAGGTAGTTATCACGCCCTGTCGCCAACGGCCCTGAATCAATTGAACGTTTCCGGCTCGCAGCGTTTTGCTGAGATTCAGCACTTTGTCGGCCTGATATTTATATCGCTCGATATCATCCGTCGACAATTTTTCTCGCGAGTCCATCAGCTGACGTTGCATAAAGCTGACGTTGCCTTCCGGATCGAAACGTAATATCACGCCCAGCTCTTTGGTCGCAGCGTGGGTTTCTTTGATCAAATGAAGATGTTCGTCGACGTATTCGTAGCGAGTGATCACCGTGTCTTTGCCGTAATACGGGCTATAAACGTTAATCAGCGTTTGGGGATGGTGATGTTCGTCGTCTTCGCGCCAGAGGCGGTAAATGCCCTGATCTGCGACGTAACCGCTGGCACTAAAGAGAGGAGAGTTGTTGCCGGTACTGCATCCGACCAGACTGAAAGCCAAAAAAGCGGCCGCCAGTCTGGGGGTAATAAACGAAAGGGACCGCGCCGGCCCCTCGCTTATTCTTTTCACTGCAAGCAATTACTTAACAGCTTCTTTCAAAGCTTTGCCTGAAACGAACGCTGGAACGGTAGCAGCAGCGATTTTGATTTCTTTGCCTGTCTGCGGGTTACGGCCAGTACGCTCATTACGTTGATTGACTTTAAAAGTCCCGAAGCCGACCAGTTGAACAGCTTCACCCTCTTTCAGAGACTCGGTAATTGCAGACAGAGTAGATTCAAGAGCAAGTTTAGCCTGTGCTTTAGAAAGATCAGCCTTGTCAGCAATTACATCAATCAGTTGAGTCTTGTTCATAAGTTATCCTTTACAGTGTGTTTATCGTTTGCAAAGCATCGAGTGCGACGGATATGCCGATTGACAGCACCCTCCTGCATACACGCACCGATAGCCACTTTTTGTTTCGCACCCCAAATGTAGACCAGACAGGGTACGGATGTGAAGCCTTGAGACACGACAAATAAGGCGTTAAATCACGTTTTAGTGCCTTATTGCGTTAAATTTATCCCAATGTTACTCACAGCGGCTTCACGCAGGTCAGAACGTAACCCTTTTATCAATTCGAGGTCACGCTCTTCACAGTCAGCCAACAGGCGGAAAATCTCCCATTGGATGTCCCATTCTTCTTCAACGGCCGGTATCACTTTCAGCTCTTCATCGGTCATTTCGCGGCCAGCCTGAGTCATCTCCAGCATGGCAACGGTACGGATGGATGTTTCACTGATCGCGATAGCGTGAGCCAACGTTTCACCACTTAAACGCGAGTGAAGCAACTCACCCAAAGCGATACAGGCATCGATTGCCGGATAAACGCCGTAAAGATCGTAGTCTTCTGCCGAAGGAATCGCTTCCTCAAGCTTTTCGAGCTGGGAGTCAAAGTTAACCTTTGCATCTTTTATTACAAGCGTTTCCCACACCAGATCGAGAATTTTGCGATAAATCTGGGGTTCGCCGAACCCTGATTGCAGGCAAAACATCTGATAATTGGGATACATACGCTCGCACAGGCTCGCCATAAACGTCAGATGTTGCCAGCTTTCAAGCTTTTCCAGACGTAAATGAATCGGGTTACGTAACATGTTTTTATCTCGTTAACTTTTCTGGGCGGGAGTTTACCTGAAATTATGACAGCCTCCTACGCCTGGATTCTTAAAGCAGGCCGCTCAGGCGTTGCCAGCGCTGAAAAGCGGTGCGATTGGAGGCCACTGCATCCGCCCATCGAGTCGGTTCGGGCAGGCGGTATCCTCGGGTACATTGTTCAACCCAATATAACGCCGAGTCCATGCTGATATTGTTACCCGGCGAGATAAACAGCGGATTACAACGCAGCTTGCTGCGCCACACCCAACCAATTTGCTCGTCGCGGTCCCACAATGCCTGCGTTGACCCCGCTTCGTCGCCGACGGGCAGAAACTTGCCGCACAGTCGGCTTTTCGCCACGCCGATCGTCGGCACGTTTATCGTCAGGCCAAAATGGCTGGCAACGCCCAGACGGCGCGGGTGCGCGATGCCCTGCCCGTCCACCAGCAGCAAATCGGGCGTGTGTTCCAGCAGTTTCCAGACTTCGGTCAGCGCCGGACACTCGCGAAACGACAGAAAGCCGGGAATATACGGGATTTGCGTGGGAATGCGGGCAATCTTGTGCTCGACCAACGTCATGGAAGGATAATGCAGCACGGCGACGGCGGCGCGTGTCACCTCGCCGCCCTCTTCAAAGCCGATGTCGGCGCCAGCAATAAATTCCGGGTTAAGCCCTGAAACGGGGTCTTCGAGCACCAGTTGCTGGGCCTTGACTCGCTGCTCTTCGCGCATTGCTCCGGTATCAATCATGCTGACTCCTGTCGATTTTACGATTCGTGGATTTTACTATTCGTTCTTTTTACTATTCATGATATTGACGCGACAGTGAATGCACTGCCTCGACGAACGCACCGGCGTTTTCTGGTGGAACATCCTGATGGATGCCGTGGCCGAGGTTAAAGACGTGACCGTTTCCGTGACCGTAGCTGGCCAGAATCGTCTCGACTTCGCTCTCGATACGCGCCGGTGAAGCATAAAGCATAGACGGATCCATATTGCCTTGCAGCGCGACTTTATCGCCAACGCGACGACGAGCTTCGCCGATATCGGTGGTCCAATCCAGACCCAGCGCGTCACAACCGGTGGCCGCGATAGCTTCGAGCCACTGACCGCCGCCCTTGGTGAACAAGGTGACCGGCACGCGACGACCGTCGTTTTCACGGATTAATCCGTCGACAATCTTGTGCATGTAGTTCAGGGAGAATTCGAGGTAATCACGGCCCGTCAACACGCCGCCCCACGAGTCAAACACCATCACCGACTGCGCGCCCGCCTTGATTTGCGCATTCAGATAGAGAATGACGCTGTCGGCCAGCTTGTCGAGCAACAGGTGCAGCGTGGCAGGCTCGGCGTACATCATCTTCTTGATTTTGGTAAACGCCTTGCTGCTGCCGCCTTCAATCATATAAGTGGCGAGCGTCCACGGGCTGCCCGAGAAACCAATCAGCGGCACTTCGCCCTTGAGGTTTTTACGGATGGTGCGCACGGCGTTCATCACGTAGCCCAGCTCATCTTCAGGATCGGGAATAGGCAGTTTGGCGACGTCGGCGTGGCAGGTCAGCGGCGAAGAGAAACGCGGGCCTTCACCGGCTTCGAAATAGAGACCCAGACCCATGGCGTCAGGGATGGTCAGAATATCCGAGAACAGGATCGCGGCATCCAGCGGATAGCGACGCAAAGGTTGCAGCGTGACTTCACAGGCCAGCTCGGCGTTTTTGCACAGCGACATAAAATCGCCCGCTTCGGCACGTGTCGCTTTATATTCCGGCAAATAGCGGCCGGCCTGACGCATCATCCAAACCGGGGTGATATCAACGGGCTGGCGTAACAGCGCGCGCAGGTAGCGATCGTTCTTTAACTCGTTCATTCTTGGCAAGATCCTTAATAATCTGCTGATCTTCGTGGGCGTAGCGCGCCCATAACGGCGACCTGACCATGTTTCGCAAAGGTCAGGTGCCTAAAAATAAGGCGGACATTGTAGCACGTCGGGCTTAGGAATCTCCCTCCGCGCGGCACAGAACCACGGTGTCTTCGATTAAACGACGGGCAATTGTACCGACGGCGGGAAGCAACGGCAGCGCGTCAAAGCGATACCAGCCCGCATTGAGCAACTCTTTGGGATCATGACGGATTTCGCCGCTGTCGTAATCGGCCATAAATGCCATCATCAGCGAATTCGGGAACGGCCACGGCTGCGAACTGACGTAGCGCACGTTTTTGACCCGGATATTGCTCTCTTCCATCACTTCGCGGGCCACGGTTTCTTCCAGCGTTTCGCCGACTTCGGCAAATCCGGCCAGTACCGTGTGAACGCCGCCACGATGTCGAACGTGCTGCGCGAGCAGAATTTCTTCGCCGCGACGTATGGCGACAATAATGCACGGCGCAATTTGCGGGTAATAGCGTTCTTTACAGTGTCCGCACAGCGCGGCCCATTCGGTTTTGCTGACGAGCATTTCATGGCCGCAATAGCCGCAGAATTTATGCGATCGATAGAACTCCGAAAGTTGCACGCCTCTGCCAACCAATTGGAATAATTCGCGATCCTGATCCAGTAATTGTCGCGCAGAAAGCATATGATCCTTCATGCTTTTTCGGATCAGCCACACGGGCTCGCCCTGCCATTCGCCTATCTGTCGGCCCGCCTCGCCCGCAAGAGAGAATTGCGTCGCGGATCCGTTCGGCAACGATCCGTCAGGTAGCCATAATTTGCCATCCTGACTGAGGATCCACCAGCCGCTATGTTGATCTGTTATTTGCATTTCCATGTTGTTGTTGCATAACCTCGACTACACTGACAGTCTGGAAGATAAAGTGATTTTAGTAAGCTTTAACCTTTACCTTAAACGTCTGACAAAAAAAATTTCGGAGTCAACCATGTTAACTCGTCTCGAAAGGCTGACCCAACGCGTTGGCGGCAGTAATGAGTTGGTCGATCAGTGGCTACATGCAAGAAAAGAACTGCTGGTTTCATATCTCACCCTCGTGGGCTTGAAACCGAATAAAGAAGCTCATATTCCGCTTAACGAAAAGGCCCTCGACAGTTTCTGTCATCACCTGGTTGATTACCTCTCTGCAGGTCACTTCCACCTCTATCACAGGATAGTTGAAGAAGTCGATGGTACCCAAGCCGCGATTTCCCAACAGGTCGCCGCAAGAATTTTCCCGGCTTTGGAAGCCAATACCGAAACCATTATGGCCTTCCATGACAGCTATACCGATACCGAATTCAAGGACGACGATATTTTCGCCTTCCACTATGCGCTGTCAGATATTGGCGAAGCGCTCGATGCCCGCTTCGAGCTTGAAGATCAGCTGATCAATCTGGCGCTGGCTTCAAAATTTGACGTTTTGCCGCCTGTTGCAAACGACGAAGCCATCGTGCGACCTGCATAACAGTTTTCGCTAAAAACCCTGCAAAGGGTTGTGTTTTAAAATGAGCCTCGTATATTGAGGCTTCTTAAACGGCCTGTCACTAGAGGCCAATTCTTGTCGGAGTGCCTAGCGTAAACCCTGATTTATCGGGAATTTACCAGGCTGAGACCGTTAATTCGGGATCCGCGGAACCTGATCGGGTTAGTACCCGCGAAGGGAACAAGAGTAATTTATTGCGTTTGGCTTTTATCGCCGTTTCCTGTCACTCAGGGGCGCGACAAGGTTCAGATACACGCTTTACTCCCGCCGTAAACCTCCTGACAAGCAATTTTCCCTATCGCTAATCACGAGGAATTTGCTATGTCGAACACCCCTGAAGTCCAGATCGAACCCGTAAAAAAAACCAGTAATCGCCGTCAGCAGCGCGCAGAAGCGCAGGCGTTTATCGACAGTTTACAGGGCGTCGCTTTCCCAAACTCCAAACGTATTTATCTACAGGGCAGCCGCGCCGATATTCAGGTGCCGATGCGCGAGATCCAGCTTAGCCCGACGATGATCGGCGGCAGCAAAGACGATCCGAAGTTTGAAGATAATGAAGCAATTCCGGTGTATGACACAGCCGGGCCTTACGGCGATCCCGAGTCTACCATCGACGTGCATCGCGGTCTCGACAAGGTACGCGCCAGCTGGATCCGCGATCGTCACGATACGGAAGAGCTCGCGGGGGTCAGCTCCGGTTTTACCCAGCAGCGCATGGCCGATGAAGGCCTCGATCACCTGCGTTTTGACCATCTTCCACGCCCGCGCAAAGCCAAAGCGGGCCACTGCGTGACGCAAATGCACTACGCGCGCAAAGGCATTGTGACGCCAGAAATGGAATATATTGCGCTGCGTGAAAACATGGGTCGCGAGCGTATTCGCGGTGAAGTGCTGCTGCAACAGCATCCGGGTGAAAGTTTTGGCGCCACGCTGCCGCAAAATATCACGCCCGAATTTGTCCGTGACGAAGTTGCCGCCGGACGCGCCATTATTCCCGCCAACATCAATCACCCCGAATCCGAGCCGATGATCATTGGCCGTAACTTCCTGGTAAAAATCAACGCCAACATCGGTAACTCCGCCGTGACCTCGTCGATTGAAGAGGAGGTCGAGAAGCTGGTGTGGTCCACCCGCTGGGGCGCCGACACGGTGATGGATCTTTCCACCGGCCGCTACATTCACGAAACCCGCGAATGGATTATGCGTAACAGTCCGGTGCCGATTGGTACTGTGCCAATTTATCAGGCGCTGGAAAAAGTCAACGGCGTGGCGGAAGACCTGAACTGGGAAATGTTCCGCGACACGCTGTTGGAGCAGGCCGAGCAAGGCGTCGATTACTTTACTATTCACGCGGGCGTGCTGCTGCGCTACGTGCCGATGACCGCCAAACGTCTGACCGGCATCGTCTCGCGCGGCGGTTCGATCATGGCGAAATGGTGCCTGTCGCACCACAAAGAGAGTTTCCTGTATCTGCATTTCCGCGAAATCTGCGAAATTTGCGCCGCCTATGACGTGTCGCTGTCGCTGGGTGACGGGCTGCGTCCGGGGTCGATTCAGGATGCCAACGACGAAGCGCAGTTTGCCGAGCTGAAAACGCTGGGCGAGCTGACCAAGATTGCCTGGGAATATGACGTGCAGGTGATGATTGAAGGTCCGGGGCACGTGCCGATGCAGATGATCCGCCGCAACATGACCGAAGAGCTGGAAAAATGCCACGAAGCGCCGTTCTACACGCTGGGGCCTTTGACTACGGATATTGCGCCGGGTTATGACCATTTCACGTCCGGCATTGGCGCGGCAATGATTGGCTGGTTCGGCTGCGCGATGCTGTGCTACGTCACGCCGAAAGAGCATCTCGGCCTGCCGAATAAAGAGGATGTGAAACAGGGTTTGATCACCTACAAAATCGCGGCGCACGCGGCGGATCTGGCAAAAGGCCATCCGGGCGCGCAGATCCGCGATAACGCCATGTCGAAGGCGCGTTTCGAATTCCGCTGGGAAGATCAGTTCAATCTGGCGCTGGATCCTCACACCGCCCGCGCCTATCACGACGAAACGCTGCCGCAGGAATCCGGCAAGGTCGCGCACTTCTGCTCGATGTGCGGACCAAAATTCTGTTCGATGAAAATCACTCAGGAAGTTCGCGATTACGCCGCCGCGCTGGAAGCCAAGGCGATCCCGATTGATATCGTGGAAACCGGCATGCTGCAAATGTCGAAAACCTTCCGCGCCAGCGGTGGCGAACTTTATCATCCCGCCGACAAAATTGAAGAAGGAGTGGGTAAATGACTATTCCGTCTATTCAGACCCTTTCCACTGCCCCGTTTATCCCGTCTACCCCGTTTCCCGAGGTGCCGTATTATCTCGGGCTTTATCCGGTCGTCGACAGCGTAGAGTGGATCCGTCGCTTGCTGGAAACCGGCGTTAAAACGCTGCAACTGCGCATCAAAGATTTGCCCGACGACGAGGTCGAACCCGCGATTATCGAGGCCATTAAATTAGGCCACCAGCATCACGCGCGGTTGTTTATCAACGATTACTGGCGGCTGGCGGTGAAGCATCAGGCTTACGGCATTCATCTGGGTCAGGAAGATCTGGATAACACCGATCTGCAGGCGATTCACGAGGCCGGAATTCGCCTCGGCGTGTCGACTCACGATGAGAGCGAGCTGGCGCGGGCGGTTAGCGTGCGCCCTTCCTACATTGCATTGGGCCACGTTTTTCCGACGCAAACCAAAGAGATGCCCTCTTCGCCGCAGGGGTTAATCGAGCTGGCGCGACACGTGAAGCAGCTGGATGGCCGTTTTCCGACGGTGGCGATTGGCGGCATTAGTCTGGATCGCGTTCAGCCGGTGATGGAGTGCGGCGTGGGCAGCGTGGCGGTGGTCAGTGCGATCACCAAAGCGACAGATTGGCAGGCGGCAACCCGCCAGCTGCTTGAGCTCTGCCCTTATCGGGATGATCGCCATGTTAAATGATAACGAATTTATGCGTTACAGCCGCCAGCTGCTGCTGGAAGACATCGGCATGGAAGGCCAAGAAAAAATTCGCGCGGGCAAGGTGCTGATTGTCGGCTTGGGCGGGCTCGGATCGCCTGCCGCGCTCTATCTGGCGGCGGCGGGCGTTGGCACGCTGTTTCTCGCCGACGACGACACGCTGCACGTTTCCAATCTTCAGCGGCAAATTCTCTATCGCACCGCCGATACCGATGATTACAAAGCCAAAATTGCCCAGCGCGAGCTGGGTAAGTTAAACCCGCTGTGTCAGACGGAGATTTTCACCCATCGTCTTGATGGCGGAAATTTGGCAGACGTTGTCGCGCGCGCCGATCTGGTGCTGGACTGCAGCGACAATATGGCGACCCGTCACGCTGTTAATAAGGCCTGCGTCGAGGCCGAAAAGCCGTTGATCAGCGGCAGCGCGGTGGGTTTCAGCGGCCAGTTGCTAGTAATCGAACCGCCCTACGCGCACGGCTGTTATCGTTGTCTTTATCCTGATTTGGACACGCCGACCCGCAACTGCCGCACGGCGGGCGTGCTCGGGCCGGTGGTTGGCGTCATCGGCACGTTGCAGGCGTTGGAAGCTATCAAGATGCTGGCGGGTTGCGCCAGCCCGCTGTCTGGAAAACTGCGGCTGTTCGACGGCAAACAGCAAAGTTGGCGCACTCTGCAACTGGCGCCGTCGGCGGATTGCCCAGCCTGCGGAGAGGCGCGATGAAAATCTCTGTCAATGACAGCGACTACGCGTTCGACGCCGCCATCACGCTGGATGAACTGCTGCGGTTCCTCGAACACCCCCAATCTGGCAGCGCGCTGGCCGTCAATCAGGTCATCGTTCCCCGTCCACAGTGGGCGGAATATTTGCTGAAAGACGGCGATAACATTGTGCTATTTCAAGCCATTGCAGGAGGCTGACCCATGCTAAAAATTGCAGATACTACCTTTACCTCGCGGCTGTTTACCGGCACCGGTAAATTCTCCAGCGCCTCTGTGATGCAGCAGGCGATTGTCGCGTCGGGCTCGCAGCTGGTGACGATGGCGATGAAACGCGTCGACTTACGTCGCGGCGGCGATGACATTTTGCGTCCGCTGCAAGAGTTGGGTTTGCGTTTGTTGCCCAATACTTCCGGCGCGAAAACGGCGGAAGAGGCGATTTTCGCCGCCCAGCTGGCGCGTGAAGCGCTTGGCACGCACTGGGTTAAACTCGAAATCCATCCCGATTTGAAATATCTGCTGCCCGACGCCGTCGAAACGCTGAAAGCCGCCGAGGCGCTGGTGAAACAGGGTTTCGTGGTGCTGCCTTATTGCAGCGCGGATCCGGTGTTGTGCAAACGGCTGGAAGAGGTCGGCTGCGCGGCGGTCATGCCGTTGGGCGCGCCGATCGGGTCTAATCAAGGTCTGCAAACGCGCGAGTTTCTGCGCATTATTATCGAGCAGGCGAAAGTGCCGGTCGTCGTCGACGCCGGCATTGGCGCGCCAAGTCAGGCCGCCGAAGCGTTGGAGTTGGGTGCAGACGCGGTGTTGGTGAATACGGCGATTGCCGTGGCGGGCAACCCGATTGCGATGGCGCAGGCGTTTAAACTCGCCGTCGAAGCCGGACATTTGGCGCGCGTCAGCGGACTTGGCGGTAAATCGGCGCAGGCTTATGCCACCAGCCCGTTGACCCATTTTCTGGAGAACGTCTGAGCATGAAGGATTATCAGGGTTCCGGCTTTCAAGATCATTGGAAGACGCTCGACTGGGATGATATTTCGCTGCGCATCAACAGTAAGACGGCGGCGGACGTTGAACGGGCGTTGAATGCGCCCCGCGTGACGCGCGAAGATTTTATGGCGCTCATCTCGCCGGCCGCGCAGGCGTATCTCGAGCCGATGGCGCAGAAAGCCCAGCAGCTTACGCGTCAGCGCTTCGGCAACACGGTCGGTTTTTTCGCCCCGCTCTATCTCTCCAACCTTTGCGCCAACGAATGTACTTACTGCGGTTTTTCGATGAGCAACAAGATCAAACGCAAAACGCTGGATGACGTTGAGATCGAAAAAGAGTGCGAGGCGCTAAATGCGCTGGGCTTCAAACATCTGTTGCTGGTGACGGGCGAGCATAAAACGAAAGTCGGCATGGACTATTTTCGTCGGCATTTTCCCGCTATCCGTCGGCATTTTAGTTCGCTGATGATTGAAGTGCAGCCCCTCGAGCAGGACGAATATGCCGAGCTGAAAACGCTGGGCCTCGACGGCGTGCTGGTCTATCAGGAAACCTATCATGCGCCGACCTACGCCCTGCATCATCTGCGTGGGCAAAAGCAGGATTTTTTATGGCGGCTTGAAACGCCTGACCGTTTGGGTCGCGCGGGCATCGACAAAATCGGGCTTGGCGCGCTGTTTGGGCTGTCGAATAACTGGCGCACCGACAGTTATATGGTGGCGGAGCATCTATTTTATCTTCAGCAAACTTATTGGCAGAGTCGCTATTCGGTGGCCTTCCCGCGTTTACGTCCGTGTGCGGGCGGCATTGAACCGGCGTCGATTCTTGATGAAAAGCAGCTGGTGCAGCTTATTTGCGCCTTCAGGATGTTTGCGCCTGACGTTGAGCTTTCTTTATCGACGCGTGAATCACCTTATTTCCGCGACCACGTGATCCCCGTGGCGATTACCACTGTCAGCGCGGGTTCCAAAACTCAGCCCGGCGGTTATGCGGCCGACGATAAACCGGAGCTCGAACAGTTCGAACCTCACGACAATCGCCCACCCGCCCGCGTCGCCGAAGCACTGACGCAGGCCGGACTGCAACCCGTTTGGAAAGACTGGGATCAGCATCTCGGAAGGATTATTTAGAAGAAAAAAGGTAAAAAAAAACCGCTCAATTAAGAGCGGTTTTTTATTTCAGTTAAGGCAGAGAGAAGAATTAATCTTCGCTGTTACCAAAACCGGCGTTCAGCAACTCGGCCAGGTTTGCCGTTGCTTCGTCAGCGCTAACTGGCGGTGCAACAGGCACATCGCCCAGAGCTTTACGACGAGCACGTTCCTGGTGATACGCGTAACCGGTACCGGCTGGGATCAGACGGCCCACAATTACGTTCTCTTTCAGGCCGCGCAGTTCATCACGTTTACCCGCAACAGCGGCTTCGGTAAGAACTCGCGTCGTTTCCTGGAACGATGCAGCAGAGATGAAGGACTCGGTCGCCAAGGATGCCTTGGTGATACCCAGCAGGTCGCGGCTGAATGTTGCCGTGATTTTGCCTTCAGCTTCCAGCTTACGGTTAGCGATTTTAACGCGAGACATTTCTGCCTGCTCGCCTTCCAGGAAGTCGGTGCCGCCCGCGCTAACGATGGTGCCTTTACGCAGCATCTGACGAACGATAACTTCGATGTGTTTATCGTTAATCTTAACGCCTTGCAGACGGTAAACTTCCTGCACTTCGTTGGTGATGTAACGAGTAACCGCATGCACACCACGAAGACGCAGAATGTCGTGTGGAGATTCTGGGCCGTCGGATACGACGTCACCACGTTCCACAACTTCACCTTCGAACACGTTCAGCTGACGCCATTTTGGAATCATCTCTTCGTAGGCATCGCTGCCATCCAACGGAGAAATTACCAGACGACGCTTGCCTTTGGTCTCTTTACCGAACGAGATGATCCCGCTGATTTCAGCAAGGATTGCAGGCTCTTTCGGACGACGCGCTTCGAACAGGTCGGCTACGCGTGGCAGACCACCGGTGATGTCCTTGGTACCGCTGGATTCCTGAGGAATACGCGCAAGGGTGTCACCAGAGTGGATCTGAGTACCATCTTCCAGCTGAACAATCGCTTTACCCGGCAGGAAGTACTGAGCAGGCATATCGGTGCCCGGGATCAATACGTCGTCGCCTTTGGCGTTAACGATTTTCATTGCTGGACGCAGGTCTTTACCACCGGCGCTACGTTCTGCTGAATCCAGAACCACCAGAGAAGACAAACCGGTAAGGTCATCTGTCTGACGGGTAATGGTCAGGGTATCAACCATATCGGTGAAGCGAATGTAACCGCTCACTTCACTGATTACTGGCATGGTGTGTGGATCCCAGTTAGCAACGGTTTCGCCGCCGTTAACTGCTTCGCCATCACCTTTACCCATAACAGAGCCGTAAGGCACTTTATAGCTTTCTTTGGTACGACCGAATTCGTCGATCAGTTTCAGCTCGGTGTTACGAGAAGTGATAACCAGTTTGCCGTTAGCGTTGGTAACGTGCTTGTGGTTGCTCAGCTTGATCGTACCGGTGTTCTTAACCTGAATGCTCGATTCTGCTGCCGCACGAGATGCCGCACCACCGATGTGGAACGTACGCATCGTCAGCTGTGTACCTGGTTCACCGATTGACTGTGCTGCAATAACACCAATCGCTTCACCTTTGTTGATGATGTGACCACGTGCCAGGTCGCGACCGTAGCAGTTTGCACACACACCAAAGTCGGTTTCACAGCTTACTACTGAACGCACTTTCACGGAGTCGACAGAGTTCTCTTCCAACAGATCACACGTCTTCTCGTGAAGCAGTGTGTTACGTGGAACCAGAATGTCCGCAGTACCCGGCTTGAGGATGTCTTCAGCCGTAACACGGCCCAGTACACGCTCACGCAGTGGTTCTTTAACGTCGCCACCTTCGATGACCGGAGTCATCAAGATACCTTCGTGCGTACCACAGTCGTCTTCGGTCACAACCAGGTCCTGCGCGACGTCAACCAGACGACGAGTCAGATAACCGGAGTTAGCCGTTTTCAATGCGGTATCCGCAAGGCCTTTACGCGCACCGTGCGTGGAGATGAAGTACTGGAGTACGTTCAGACCTTCACGGAAGTTCGCGGTAATTGGCGTTTCGATGATGGAGCCGTCTGGCTTGGCCATCAGACCACGCATACCTGCCAGCTGACGAATCTGTGCAGGTGAACCACGCGCACCGGAGTCGGCCATCATAAAGATGCTGTTGAAGGAAACCTGCTGTTCGGCCACGCCGTCACGGTTGACAACGTCTTCTACAGACAGGTTTTCCATCATGGCCTTCGCAACACGTTCGTTCGCTGCGGCCCAGATATCGATAACTTTGTTGTAGCGTTCGCCCGCGGTTACCAGACCAGACTGGAACTGCTCTTGAATCTCTGCAACTTCAGTTTCTGCTTCATCGATAATCTCTGCTTTCTTGGCAGGGATAACCATGTCATCGATACCTACAGACACACCAGAGCGTGCTGCATAGGCAAAACCGGTGTACATGGTCTGGTCAGCAAAAATAACGGTCGGCTTCAGGCCCAAAATGCGGTAACAGGTGTTCAGCATTTTGGAGATAGCTTTTTTACCCAACGGCTGGTTAACGATAGAGTACGGCAGGCCCGTAGGCACGATCATCCAGAGGATGGCGCGGCCGATAGTCGTATCGATAATCGAGGTACGGTGAGTCACTTCGCCTTCAGTGTTCTTGATCTCTTCTGTAATACGCACTTTTACGCGAGCATGCAGAGAAGCAAGACCGGCACGATAAACACGCTCGGCTTCTTTAGGTCCAGTCAACACCATGCCTTCGCCTTTGGCGTTAACACAGTCGCGGGTCATGTAATACAGACCCAATACAACGTCCTGAGAAGGAACGATGATTGGCTCGCCGTTCGCTGGTGACAGGATGTTGTTGGTAGACATCATCAGGGCACGCGCTTCCAGCTGAGCTTCAAGCGTCAGCGGAACGTGTACTGCCATCTGGTCACCATCGAAGTCGGCGTTATATGCCGCACAAACCAGCGGGTGAAGCTGGATTGCCTTACCTTCGATCAGAACAGGTTCAAACGCCTGGATACCTAAACGGTGCAGGGTTGGTGCACGGTTCAGCAGTACCGGGTGTTCGCGGATAACTTCGTCGAGGATATCCCAAACGACAGCTTCTTCGCGCTCAACCATCTTCTTGGCGGCTTTGATGGTGGTAGCAAGACCACGCAGCTCAAGCTTGCCGTAGATGAACGGTTTGAACAGTTCCAGAGCCATTTTCTTCGGCAGACCACACTGGTGCAGACGCAGGTATGGACCTACGGTGATAACGGAACGACCTGAATAGTCGACACGTTTACCCAGCAAGTTCTGACGGAAACGACCCTGTTTACCTTTAATCATGTCTGCCAAAGATTTCAGCGGACGCTTGTTGGAACCGGTGATCGCACGACCGCGACGTCCGTTATCCAGCAGGGCATCTACCGCTTCTTGCAGCATACGTTTTTCGTTACGCACGATGATGTCTGGCGCAGCGAGGTCAAGCAGGCGTTTCAAACGGTTGTTACGGTTGATCACGCGACGATACAGATCGTTCAGATCTGAGGTAGCGAAACGACCACCGTCCAACGGAACCAATGGACGCAAATCTGGCGGCAGCACAGGCAGCACGGTCAGGATCATCCACTCTGGCTTGTTGCCAGACTGTACGAACGCTTCCAGCAGCTTGATACGCTTGGTCAGCTTTTTACGCTTGGTTTCGGAGTTGGTTTCGTTCAACTCTTCACGCAGCTGCTCGCACTCGGCTTCCAGATCCATGTTTTTCAACAGGGCCTGAATAGCTTCCGCACCCATCTTGGCGTCGAACTCGTCACCAAACTCTTCCAACGCGTCAAGATACTGCTCTTCAGTCAGGATCTGGCGTTTTTCGAGGTTGGTCATGCCGCCTTCGATAACCACATAGGATTCGAAGTACAGAACACGTTCGATGTCACGCAGTGGCATATCCAGCAGCAAACCGATGCGCGAAGGCAAGGATTTCAGGAACCAGATGTGCGCAGTCGGGGAAGCCAGTTCGATGTGGCCCATACGCTCACGGCGTACTTTAGTCTGGGTCACTTCAACGCCGCACTTCTCGCAGATAACACCGCGATGTTTTAAACGCTTGTACTTACCGCACAGGCATTCGTAATCTTTTACCGGTCCGAAAATACGGGCACAGAAAAGGCCGTCACGTTCTGGCTTGAACGTACGGTAGTTGATGGTTTCTGGCTTCTTAACTTCACCAAAAGACCAAGAACGGATCATGTCTGGCGATGCCAGAGCAATTTTGATCGCATCAAACTCTTCGGTCTTAGTTTGCGCTTTCAGAAACTTTAGTAAGTCTTTCACGGATTGGCTCCCGTCGGGTTAGACCTGTTAGGCACCTGGTCTGAATGGTATACAGGCAGGTGCCCCTGTGACCAGTGTGAATGCGAGTATGCTTTGCATACTTCAAGCTGCAGGCGCGCTGGCCGCCTTCCTGCAACTCGAAATATTGGATACAAACTTACTCGTCTTCCAGCTCGATGTTGATACCCAGGGAACGGATCTCTTTCAACAATACGTTGAAGGATTCCGGCATGCCCGGTTCCATACGATGATCGCCATCCACGATGTTTTTATACATCTTGGTACGGCCGTTAACGTCATCGGACTTCACGGTCAGCATTTCCTGCAGGGTATACGCGGCACCATATGCTTCAAGTGCCCACACTTCCATCTCACCGAAGCGCTGACCACCGAACTGCGCTTTACCACCCAGCGGCTGCTGAGTAACAAGGCTGTAAGAACCGGTAGAACGCGCGTGCATCTTGTCATCAACAAGGTGGTTCAGTTTCAGCATGTACATGTAGCCGACAGTAACCTGGCGCTCGAATTGCTCGCCGGTACGGCCGTCAAACAGTGTGATCTGACCTGAGGTCGGAATTCCGCCCATCTCAAGCAGTTGCTTGATTTCAGTCTCTTTCGCACCGTCGAAGACTGGTGTCGCGATTGGCATACCTTTTTTCAGGTTCTCTGCCAGACGCAGCACTTCGTCGTCGGTGAAGGTGTTCAGATCCACTTTCTGACGCACGTCGTCGCCCAGATCGTACGCACGCTGGATGAACTCGCGCAGCTTGGAAACTTCTTCCTGTTTCTTCAGCATAGCATTGATTTTTTCACCAATGCCTTTCGCGGCCATACCCAGGTGGGTTTCCAAAATCTGACCGATGTTCATACGTGACGGTACACCCAGCGGGTTCAGTACGATGTCGACAGGCGTGCCGTCTGCATCGTAAGGCATATCTTCGATCGGGTTGATCTTGGAGATAACACCTTTGTTACCGTGACGACCAGCCATCTTGTCACCCGGTTGAATCTGACGTTTAACGGCCAGATACACTTTAACGATTTTCAGCACGCCTGGTGCCAGATCATCGCCCTGGGTGATCTTACGACGTTTAGCTTCGAGTTTTTTCTCAAACTCTGACTTCAGTTCGTCGTACTGTTCGGCCAGCTGTTCCAACTGGTTTTGTTTTTCTTCGTCGGTCAACGACAGTTCCAACCAGCGATCGCGTGGCAGTTTTGCAAGCTTCTCAGCTTCAATACCACCGTTAACCAGCGCTGAATGAATACGTTGGAACAAACCGGCTTCCAGAATCTGCAGCTCTTCAGTCAGGTCTTTCTTAGCCTGTTTCAGCTGCATATCTTCGATTTCAAGCGCACGCTTGTCTTTTTCCACGCCATCGCGGGTGAAGACCTGCACGTCGATAATCGTACCGGAAACGCCGTTTGGTACACGCAGAGAAGAGTCTTTAACGTCAGACGCTTTCTCACCGAAGATAGCGCGCAGCAGCTTCTCTTCTGGCGTCAGCTGGGTTTCACCTTTCGGCGTTACCTTACCAACCAGAATGTCGCCACCGGTCACTTCTGCACCGATATAAACGATACCTGACTCATCCAGCTTGGACAGTGCCGCTTCACCCACGTTAGGGATGTCGGCAGTGATCTCTTCCGGCCCCAGCTTGGTGTCGCGGGACACGCATGCCAGTTCCTGAATGTGGATGGTCGTGAATCGGTCTTCCTGAACAACACGCTCGGACACCAAGATGGAGTCTTCGAAGTTGTAACCGTTCCAAGGCATGAACGCGACGCGCATGTTTTGGCCCAGTGCCAGTTCGCCCAGATCCGTTGATGGGCCATCTGCCAGCACGTCGCCGCGCTCGATTGGCTCACCCAGATTCACACAAGGCATCTGGTTGATGCAGGTGTTCTGGTTGGAACGGGTGTACTTGGTCAGGTTGTAAATGTCGATACCTGCTTCGCCCGGGTACATCTCGTCTTCGTTAACACGGATAACGATACGGGATGCATCCACGTACTGAACAGTACCGCCACGTTTGGCAACGGCAGTAACGCCGGAGTCAACCGCTACAGCACGTTCCATACCGGTACCAACCAGCGGCTTGTCAGCGCGCAGAGTAGGTACAGCCTGACGTTGCATGTTCGCACCCATCAATGCACGGTTGGCGTCATCGTGTTCCAGGAATGGAATCAGTGAAGCACCAACGGATACGATCTGCTGGGTAGATACGTCCATATAGTCAACTTGATCGCGGCTAAACAGGCTTGATTCGCCTTTGCTACGACAGGTGACCAGGTCTTCAACAAAGTGGCCTTCTTCGTCCAGGTTGGTGTTCGCCTGAGCGATAACGAAGTTACCCTCTTCAATTGCAGACAAGTAGTTAATTTCATCGGTCACCACACCATCACGTACGCGACGGTAAGGCGTTTCAAGGAAACCATACTCGTTGGTCTGTGCATAAACAGACAAGGAGTTGATCAGACCGATGTTTGGACCTTCCGGCGTTTCGATTGGACATACGCGACCGTAGTGAGTCGGGTGTACGTCTCGAACTTCAAAGCCGGCACGTTCACGGGTCAAACCGCCCGGGCCCAATGCAGAAATACGACGCTTGTGCGTGATTTCGGACAACGGGTTGTTCTGGTCCATAAACTGTGAAAGCTGGCTTGAGCCGAAGAACTCTTTCACCGCCGCCGAAATCGGCTTGGCGTTGATCATGTCCTGAGGCATCAGGGTGTCGAGGTCGCCAAGAGACAGACGCTCTTTAACGGCACGCTCAACACGAACCAGACCTACGCGGAACTGGTTTTCAGCCATTTCGCCAACGGAACGAATACGACGGTTACCCAAGTGGTCGATATCGTCCACTTCGCCAACGCCGTTACGGATGCCGATCAGCTTTTTCATTACCTGAATGATGTCGTCTTTGCTCAGAATACCTGAACCTTCGATTTCATCACGCAGCAGAGAACGGTTGAACTTCATACGACCAACAGCAGACAGGTCGTAACGATCTTCGGAGAAGAACAGGTTCTCGAACAGGCTTTCTGCAGCTTCGCGCGTTGGCGGCTCACCAGGACGCATCATGCGGTAGATCTCAACCAGCGCGCTTAAGCGATCGCTCGTTGGGTCGACACGCACGGTCTCGGACATGTAAGCACCATGGTCGAGGTCGTTGGTGAACAGCGTTTCGATGGTTTTGTGTCCGGCCTGGCTCAGTTTCGCCAGCAGATCCAGAGACAATTCCATGTTCGCAGGGACAATCAGCTCACCGGTATTGGTATCGATGTAGTCTTTGGAAACGACTTTCCCTGCGATGTACTCAACAGGAACTTCGATGCGCTGAATGTCATCTTTTTCAAGCTGACGAATATGACGTGCAGTGATGCGGCGGCCTTTTTCAACATAGACTTTGCCGTCAGCTTCGATATCGAAGGAAGCTGTTTCACCGCGCAGGCGCTCAGGTATCAGGTCCATCTGCAACTTGTTGTCGCGGATCTGATAAGTCACCTTGTCAAAGAACAGGTCAAGGATCTGTTCTGTGGTGTAGTTCAGTGCACGCAGAATGATGGTCGCTGGCAATTTGCGGCGACGGTCAATACGTACAAACAGGTTGTCTTTCGGGTCGAACTCGAAATCCAGCCATGAACCGCGGTAAGGGATGATACGTGCGTTATACAGCACTTTACCCGATGAGTGGGTTTTACCCTTATCGCTGTCGAAGAACACACCTGGACTACGGTGAAGCTGAGATACGATAACCCTCTCAGTACCGTTAATCACAAAGGTACCATTTTCGGTCATGAGCGGAATTTCGCCCATATAGACTTCTTGTTCCTTGATGTCTTTGACCGTACCTTCTGGTGCTTCGCGTTCGTAGATAACCAGACGCAGTTTCACGCGCAGTGGCGCGGAATACGTTACACCGCGGATCTGGCATTCTTTAACGTCGAACACCGGCTCACCGAGACGGTAGCTAACGTATTGCAGCTCAGAGTTTCCGCTGTAGCTCTTGATAGGAAATACGGAACGGAATGCTGCTTCCAGACCGTGTTGGCCTTCCGAGTCTTGCTCGATAAACTTCTGGAACGAGTCAAGCTGGATAGAAAGGAGATAAGGAATATCCAGAACTTGTGGACGTTTCCCAAAATCCTTACGGATGCGTTTCTTTTCGGTATAGGAGTAAACCATAGGGTTCCTCAGCTCGCTGATCAGTGACCCAATCTTGTCTGTCCGGATGGACAGTTCATGCAACACCATTTCTGTCGAACGGAAAGTTGAATGACTTTCCGCAATATCTTTTTCAATCACTCTTAAACCATTTCGTTGCGCATTATCCCTGGATGAGCCAAGGCAAGTGGCGACAATATATTAAGTAGGCAGACAGAGAAAAATATTGGAGTAGTTCAGTGGTCAAACAGTGTGAAACACCACTGACACTCTATAGCGCAAAAAGGCTGGTGACTAAAAAGTCACCAGCCATCAGTCAGTTAATTAAAACTGACTGCACTCAGAAAGCAGTGGCTTATTTAACTTCAACTTCAGCGCCAGCTTCTTCCAGAGCTTTTTTCAGTGCTTCAGCGTCGTCTTTGCTGATGCCTTCTTTCAGAGCTGCTGGTGCAGACTCAACCAGGTCTTTAGCTTCTTTCAAGCCCAGACCAGTTGCGCTACGTACAGCTTTGATTACTGCAACTTTGTTCGCGCCGATACCTTTCAGTACAACGTCGAATTCAGTTTTTTCTTCTACAGCTTCAGCAGCGGCAGCAGGGCCAGCAGCAACAGCAGCAGCAGAAACGCCGAATTTCTCTTCCATCGCAGCGATCAGTTCTACGATTTCCATTACAGACAGAGCTGCAACGCCTTCAATGATTTGGTCTTTAGTGATAGACATTTAGATTTGTTCCTAAAAAACAGAAATAGTTTATACGTAAGCGAAACGTGACAAGAAAGGAAGTTGCTGATTACGCAGCAGTAGCTTCTTCTTTCTGATCGCGAACAGCAGCCAATGTGCGAACCAATTTGCCGGCAGCGGCTTCTTTCATGGTTGCCATCAGGCGTGCAACTGCTTCATCGTAAGTAGGCAGAGTTGCCAGACGATCGATTTGATCAGCTGGAATGAACTCACCTTCAAAGGCCGCAGCTTTAACCTCGAACTTAGCGTTCGCTTTAGCGAAATCTTTGAACAGACGGGCAGCAGCGCCTGGGTGTTCATGAGAAAACGCGATCAAGGTTGGACCAACAAACGTGTCTTTCAGGCACTCGAATGGAGTACCTTCAACGACGCGGCGCATCAGGGTGTTACGAACAACACGCATGTAAACGCCAGCTTCACGACCTGCTTTACGCAGTTCAGTCATTTTATCTACGGTAACGCCACGGGAATCCGCAACAACCGCAGACAGCGCGCCTTTGGCTACTTCGTTGACTTCAGCAACAATCGCTTGTTTGTCTTGAAGATTTAATGCCATTAGCTTTAGCTCCTGGATTTAGCCGGGGAAAATCCCCGGAACTCACATCACTTATAACCGGGATCGGAAATAAGCGTTCAAACACGGTGAGCAGAGAATCCAGCAAAACTATTCTTAAAAAGAAAAATTTTTATTCAGGCTCTGTCACCGTCTACGCAGGAAATATTAAGTCTTTTGCAAGACTCCTGCGGTCTTGGACGGAGGCCTGGATAGGCCAGGCTCCAACCGAAAAATTCTTGGTTTCGTATTACCGAAACGCTATCGCTTATACAAAACGAACGGGGGATAGATTTTAGACAAATCTATCGCCCGCGTAAAGCGATAAAAGCAAACTGTGCTGAATCTAACGTTTAAAAGTTAGGCAACAGTTGCTGACAGGCCGCTCTGATCAACAGAAACGCCAGCGCCCATGGTGGTGGACAGGCTAACTTTCTTGATGAACACGCCTTTAGCCTGTGAAGGCTTGGCTTTCTTCAACGCAACCAGCAGTGCTTCCAAGTTTTCTTTCAGCTTGTCAGCGTCAAAGTCAACTTTACCGATGGTGGTGTGAATGATGCCGTTTTTGTCGTTACGATAACGAACCTGACCTGCTTTAGCGTTCTTAACTGCTTCGGCAACGTTAGGAGTTACAGTACCAACTTTAGGGTTTGGCATCAGACCGCGTGGACCCAGAACCTGGCCCAGTTGACCTACAACGCGCATTGCATCTGGAGATGCGATAACAACGTCGAAGTTCATTTCGCCTTTCTTGATCTGGTCAGCCAGATCTTCCATACCTACCAGCTCAGCGCCTGCAGCTTTAGCAGCTTCAGCGTTTGCGCCCTGGGCAAATACGGCAACGCGAACGGAACGACCGGTGCCGTGTGGCAGAACGGTAGCGCCACGAACGTTTTGGTCTGATTTACGAGCGTCGATACCGAGGTTAACGGCAACGTCAACGCTTTCTACGAATTTAGCGGTAGCCAGCTCTTTGAGCAGGGCAACAGCTTCGTTGATGTCGTACTGTTTGGTAGACTCAACTTTGTCACGGATCACGCGCATGCGCTTGGTCAGCTTAGCCATTTCTTATCCCTCTACTACCAGGCCCATGGAACGAGCAGTACCTTCGATGGAGCGAACCATTGCTTCCACGTCAGAACCAGTCATGTCCGCAGCTTTGGTTTCTGCGATTTCACGAACCTGAGCACTCGTTACTTTACCCACTTTGTCTTTGTTCGGCTTGCCGGAACCAGACTTGATACCAGCCGCTTTCTTCAGCAATACTGCTGCAGGAGGGGTTTTGGTAACGAAGGTGAAAGAACGGTCAGAGTAAACGGTAATAACAACAGGGATCGGCAGACCTTTCTCAATGCTTTCAGTCTTAGCATTGAACGCCTTACAGAATTCCATGATGTTAACACCTTGCTGACCCAGTGCCGGACCGACCGGTGGACTTGGGTTAGCAGCGCCGGCTGCTACTTGCAGCTTGACGTAGGCTTGTACTTTCTTTGCCATGTTAATCTTCCTCAGTTGGGTGTTAGCGCCTGTTTGAAGAGGCTCCCCGTGATATTTGATAGCTTTCGCTTTCGATACTTGCTTTAAGCATCTGTTTTACGTCTTACGAAGATGTCGTCGTCAATCTCGAGGAGTGCCGTTCAACATTTTCGGTAGCCATAAAAACAAAAGGCGCGAAATTATAGTTTAATTTCGCGCCTCATACAACACCTGAAACCGGAGATTTTTTATCCAATGCTCGAAAGCACGGATTGGCGGGGGATTAGCCCTTCTCTACCTGTCCGAAGTCCAGCTCGACCGGTGTAGCACGGCCAAAGATGGAAACAGAAACTTTCAGGCGGCTTTTTTCGTAATCCACTTCTTCGACAACGCCGTTGAAGTCTGCAAAAGGACCATCGTTGACACGGACCAATTCGCCCGGTTCGAACAAGGTTTTCGGACGAGGTTTATCACCCGCCTGCTGCAGGCGATTCATGATCGCATCAACTTCTTTGTCGCTGATAGGTGCCGGGCGATCCGAAGTTCCGCCGATGAAACCCATCACGCGTGGAACGCTGCGCACCAAGTGCCAGCTGGCGTCGTTCATCACCATCTGAACCAGCACATAGCCAGGGAAGAATTTACGTTCGCTTTTACGACGTTGGCCACCGCGGATTTCAACCACTTCCTCGGTAGGGACCATGACTTCGCCGAACAGCTCTTCCATGTCGTGCAGTTTGATGTGTTCAGCCAGCGATTTCGCTACGCGGCCTTCAAAGCCAGAAAACGCCTGAACGACGTACCAACGTTTTTTAGGTGCTTCAGACATTTTAGAACCTCAAGCCAGTGATGAAGGATACCAGACGGACCAGTATACCATCCAGGCCCCAAAGAATCAGTGACATTACTGCCGTAACAGCAGCCACGATCAGTGTGGTATGCAATGTTTCCTGGCGTGTAGGCCAAATAACTTTACGTACTTCTGTACGTGCTTCGCGCGCAAACGCGACGGTTGACTTGCCTTTCATGGTCATCAGAGCCACTGCGCCTGCAATAGCAATAATCACGACAACGGCCAACGCACGTAACGGCAGGCTGTATGCACGGTAATAATAGTTACCGACAATAGCTACGACCAGTAAAACGGCAACGACAATCCACTTAACCGCTTCCAGGCCGCGCCCGCTCCCTTGAGCCTCGGTATTCGCACTCATAAACCAACCCGTCACAATGAATCAGAACAAACAACTTTGCCTCGCATTGCGAGGCAAACCAAACCGATTGTAGGCTAGAACGTACGCTCGGTGTTTACGCTATTTCTAAGAGCCTATCTCACCAATGATTATGACGTATAAATCGCTGATGAGATAGGTTCTGGCGCTATAGCGTAGAAAAAAGGGCATCGAATGATGCCCTTTTAGTGTGTGTTGCGTCAACGTAAAGTGACAAAAAACTATCAGCGATTAAGCGATAACTTTAGCAACAACACCTGCACCAACGGTACGGCCGCCTTCACGGATTGCGAAACGCAGGCCGTCGTCCATTGCGATTGGGTGGATCAGGGTAACAACCATGTTCACGTTGTCACCAGGCATTACCATCTCGATGCCTTCTGGCAGTTCGATGGTACCGGTCACGTCAGTTGTACGGAAGTAGAACTGTGGACGGTAGCCTTTGAAGAACGGAGTATGACGGCCGCCTTCATCTTTGCTCAGGATATAAACTTCCGAGTCAAATTTGGTGTGTGGTTTGATTGAACCTGGTTTAGCCAGAACCTGACCACGTTCGATGTCTTCACGCTTGATACCACGCAGCAGAACACCCACGTTCTCGCCTGCACGACCTTCGTCAAGCAGTTTACGGAACATTTCAACGCCGGTACAAGTAGACTTAACGGTGTCTTTGATACCTACGATTTCAACTTCTTCGCCAACTTTAACGATACCGCGCTCTACACGACCGGTAACAACAGTACCACGGCCGGAGATGGAGAATACGTCTTCGAT
>NZ_JAWUEA010000003.1:0-63672 GCF_036663475.1 Rouxiella sp. T17
CAGAAGTGAAACGCCGTAGCGCCGATGGTAGTGTGGGGTCTCCCCATGCGAGAGTAGGGAACTGCCAGGCATCAAATCAAGGAACAGCCCTAATCGAAAGATTAGGGCTTTTTCTCGTCTGGATTCTGGAAGAAATTACGTCTATTGCGGAGATTTTCGCTTTTCCGGCAGAATAGACAAATAAAAAAGGCCCCCGTCTGACGACGTGGGCCTTTTTTTATTTTTTTTATCCGCTATTTATTAGTGTTTACTGCTCTGCGAGATGCCAATACCAGTTTGTGAACGAACAAACTGTGACCAGAAAAGCTTTCTTTCTGCCGCTCCGGTAGCGGATTTATCAGTGATTGAGAAGAACCAAATCCCGACAAAAGCCACGATCATCGAGAACAGAGCTGGATATTCGTACGGATAAATCGGCTTGGCGTGACCCAGAATCTGCACCCAGATCGTCGGGCCAAGAATCATCAGAATCACCGCCGTTAACAAGCCTAACCAGCCGCCGATCATTGCGCCCCGCGTGGTCAGTTTCGACCAGTACATCGACAGCAAAATTACCGGGAAATTACAGCTGGCAGCAATCGAGAAGGCCAAGCCCACCATGAAAGCAATGTTCTGCTTTTCAAACATCACCCCCAGCGCGATCGCGACAATTCCCAGCACGATTACTGTTATTTTCGATACTCGCAGCTCGGCTTTTTCCGTGGCATTACCGTCTTTCACTACGCTGGCATACAGGTCATGAGAGACCGCCGACGCGCCCGCGAGCGTTAAGCCAGCAACCACGGCCAGAATCGTAGCGAAGGCTACCGCCGAGATAAAGCCGAGGAAGAAGCTGCCGCCCACGGCATTGGCAAGATGCACCGCCGCCATATTATTGCCGCCGAGTAACGCACCTGTCGCATCTTTGAAATCAGGATTTGAACTCACCAGCACGATAGCACCGAAGCCGATAATAAAGGTCAAGATATAGAAATAACCGATAAAACCCGTGGCATAAAACACGCTTTTGCGCGCTTCCTTGGCATCATTCACCGTGAAGAAACGCATCAGGATGTGTGGCAGGCCAGCAGTACCAAACATTAGCGCCAGCCCAAGCGATAAGGC
This sequence comes from Rouxiella sp. T17, assembly GCF_036663475.1. Taxonomy (NCBI): domain Bacteria; kingdom Pseudomonadati; phylum Pseudomonadota; class Gammaproteobacteria; order Enterobacterales; family Yersiniaceae; genus Rouxiella; species Rouxiella sp. T17. The sequence goes on from NZ_JAWUEA010000003.1 coordinate 1,105, forward strand.
CGATATGGGGTCGGAAACGAGCCCCCCCGGACTCATAATCGCCAGCCCTTTTGGATGCACCGCCACGGCCTGCGTAAACAGCGTGTTGAAGTTAAAGCCGACCGATTTCATCACCATCAGCGCCATAAAACTGGCACCCGCCAACAACAGCACAGCTTTGATAATCTGCACCCACGTCGTGGCGAGCATGCCGCCAAACAGTACGTACATCACCATCAAAATGCCGACCAAAATGACCGCCACCAGATAGTTAAGCCCGAACAGCAGCTGAATCAACTTGCCCGCGCCGACCATCTGCGCAATCAGATAAAGCGCGACGACGACCAGCGATCCACAGGCCGACAGCGTACGAATCGGTTTCTGTTTAAGGCGATAAGAGGCGACGTCGGCAAAAGTATATTTACCCAGATTTCGCAGCCGTTCGGCGATAAGAAACAGAATGATCGGCCAACCAATCAGAAAGCCTATCGAGTAGATTAGGCCATCATAGCCCGAGGTGTAGACCAGCGCGGAGATGCCTAGGAATGACGCCGCCGACATAAAATCGCCCGCGATCGCCAAGCCGTTTTGCAGGCCCGTGATCTGCCCGCCCGCCGTGTAGTAATCCTTGCGGGAACGGGTACGTTTTGATGCCCAATAGGTTATATACAACGTCGCGCCCACGAACAGCACGAACATGATAATCGCTTCAATATTTAACGGCTGCTTTCTGACTTCTCCGGCAATGCCTTCGGCGGCCCAGGCGGAAGAACTCAGTGCAAGCAGCGCCAGAACACCCAAACGGCGGGCGTTCATGGCTGCACCTCACGCACGATATCTGCGGTCAAACGGTCGAATTCCCCGTTGGCACGCACGACATAAATACCGGTAAGCACAAAGGAGATGACGATGAGGCCGACGCCAACCGGAATGCCCCGCGTGATGGTCGCGCCCTCGTAAAGCGGCGTCCCCAGCCACTGGGGCTCGAAGGCGATCAGAAAGATAAATCCGACGTACAACACCAGCGTAATTATAGAGAGCAGCCAGGCGAACCGGCTGCGCTTATGCACCAACTCTTTAAAGCGCGGATTACTTTCAACCTTTTGATAAATGAGATCATTCATCGACACGACTCCTATGAGGCATTGATTGAGTTCACCGCGCAGAGGCGGTGAAAATTATGACGACGCTTTCATTGATTGTTTTTCTTCCAACAGCTTATCGACTACGCCAGGATCGGCGAGAGTAGAGGTGTCACCGAAGTTAGAGGTATCTCCGGCAGCAATTTTGCGCAGAATACGACGCATGATTTTCCCGGAACGGGTTTTCGGCAGCGAATCCGTCCAGTGCAGCACGTCCGGCGTCGCAATCGGACCTATCTCTTTGCGCACCCAGTTGCGCACTTCGGTATAGAGTTCCGGCGTCGGCTCTTCGCCATGATTCAGCGTCACGTAGGCGTAAATCGCCTGACCCTTGATGCTGTGCGGGAAGCCAACCACCGCCGCCTCGGCGATTTTTGGATGTGACACCAGCGCCGATTCAATTTCAGCGGTTCCCAAACGGTGGCCCGAAATATTCAGCACGTCATCGACGCGGCCCGTAATCCAGTAATAACCATCTTCGTCACGACGCGCGCCGTCACCGCTGAAATACATATTCTTGAAGGTCGAGAAGTAGGTCTGCTCAAAGCGCTCGTGGTCGCCATACAGCGTGCGCGCCTGACCCGGCCAGGAGTCGATAATCACTAGATTACCCTCGGTCGCGCCTTCCTGCGGATTGCCCTCGTTATCAACCAGCGCAGGCTGCACGCCGAAGAACGGTCGCGTCGCCGAACCGGCTTTCAATTCTGTCGCGCCGGGTAGCGGAGTTATCATGAAACCGCCCGTTTCCGTCTGCCACCAGGTATCGACGATCGGACAATTACTGTTGCCGATAGTCTTGTAATACCACTCCCAAGCCTCTGGATTGATAGGCTCGCCGACGGTACCCATAATGCGCAGCGAGGTGCGGCTGGTGCCTTCGATGGCTTTGTCGCCCTCGGCCATCAGCGCGCGAATAGCGGTCGGCGCGGTATAAAGAATATTAACTTTATGCTTATCAATAACCTGTGACATACGATTAGTGGTCGGATAATTTGGCACGCCCTCAAACATCAGCGTCACAGCGCCAACGGCCAGCGGCCCATATAGCAGATAACTGTGGCCCGTCACCCAACCTACGTCCGCCGTACACCAATAAATGTCGCCGTCGTGATAATCGAAGGTGTATTTAAAGGTCAACGCCGCATAAACCAGATAGCCGCCCGTCGTGTGCAGCACGCCTTTTGGTTTACCGGTCGAGCCAGAGGTATAAAGGATAAACAGCGGATCTTCGGCTTTCATTTCGGTTGGCGGACAATCAGACGACGCGCTGGCCGTCACCTCGTGCCACCACAGGTCGCGACCCTCTTTCCACTCGCCTTTTTTGCCCGTGCGCTGATAAACAATCACGTGATTAACCGTCACGACGGCCGGATTTTTCAGCGCGTAATCAACGTTTTGCTTCAACGGAATAGTACGACCCGCGCGCAGCCCTTCGTCGGCAGTAATCACCAGCTTGGCGTTTGAGTCGATGATGCGTCCTGACACGGCTTCCGGTGAGAAACCGGCAAAGATAACCGAATGCACCGCGCCAATACGCGCGCAGGCCAGCATTGCGACGGCGGCTTCCGGCACCATCGGCATATAAATCGCGACCACGTCGCCTTTTTCGATACCTTTATCTTTCAGTACGTTGGCAAATTTGCAGACGTCTTCGTGCAGCTGCTTATAAGTCACAAACTTGTTTTCAGCCTTGGGATCGTCGCCTTCCCAGATGATCGCTACCTGATCGCCGCGCTCGGCAAGATGACGATCCAGACAGTTGGCCGCGAGGTTCAACGTGCCGTCTTCAAACCAGCGAATGTCGACATTTCCCGGCGCAAAAGAGGTGTTTTTAACCTTGGTGAAAGGTTTGATCCAGTCGATCACTTTGGCCTGCTCACCCCAGAATGCGTCCGGATCTTCTACAGACAGTTGATAATACTGATCATATTTCTCGGGCGTAATCAGGGCGTGTTCTGCTATAGACGCAGGAACAGGGTGCTTGTGAGATTGGCTCATCATTGTTCTCCTTATGAATGTGTTAATACTATGTCAATCAAAAGTTAATTGTAGTTTGCGTAAGGGCTTTGTTTAGCTTTTGGGTGGCAGATCACGCAATGTCGTTGTGACACAAGCCGTTAGTTTTATGAGATTAAATAAGGCGCCACAATCGCAGCCTGTTGACGATCAAAATCGATCGTTAACTGAGCCCCTAACGGCACCGTCAGCATCGGATGGGTATGACAACAGTCGAAACCGTCCACCAGCGGAATAGTTTGCCCGTCCAATACCTCCAGCAGCACATCAGCCGGGCGACGTCCGCTGCCGGCATCATCAAACAGTTCATGTTTGCCAAGCAGGATTGCCGCTACGCGATCGAACACGCCGTTAAGCTTTAGCATCGAAAAGGCGCGCTCGACGGTGGCGATATCTTTTAGGCTGTCTTCGATAAGCAAAATGTCACCATGCTTAATCTCGGGCATGTAAGGAGAGCCCCAAATGCCCGACAGCGTATTCAAATTGCCGCCGATCACTCTCCCCGTTACGCGACCCGTGCCAAGAAAACAGCAGTCATTCGGATACAGCGTCTTAGGGCGCTCGGGCGCTAAGGTGTCCCAATTGAGTTTTTCGTCACTCCAAAACGCGGGCAGAGTGTAGGTATAAGGAAGCGCTGTCGGACCGATAATTACCTCGGCGAAGGCGTCCCACGTGTTATCGACCAATGGCGGAAACTCACCAAAAGAGGCAACCAGCGCAGGGCCGTAAAAGGTAATAAGTCCGGTTTTGGCATAAATGCCGAGCAGCAGGGCGGTCGTGTCGGAATAGCCGATGATAATTTTCGGGTCCGCTTTAATGGCTTCGTAATCGAGATAGGGCAGCAGCGCGTTGCTGTTCATGCCACCGATGGTCGAGATAATGCAGCGTACCTGCGGATCACGCAGCAGCTGGTTTAACTCCTCCGCGCGTTGGCGAATCGATCCGGCGCGATAAAAATCACGTTTACCTGTCAGGATCCCGGCTTTTAGCGGAAAACCTTTAGCCTCCACAAACTGCTGCGCTCGCGCAAAGCGATGGGGCGCCGTGGCGGTAACGGGCGACGAGGCCGAGAAAAAACCTATCGTCTCTCCCGACTTAAGTGACTGAGCTAACAACGGTTGAGAGGCAAAATCCATGATGTTCTCTCTTGATCTGTGAAGGTCCTTTACCCTCGCCTATTCATTAAATTTTCTCAATCAAAATGTGGTAAGTGAAATACGCTTCATCGGCACGTCGCCGTCCTATTGCAAATGCAAATAATTATCAATACTATTCTTAGTATGTTGGATGAAGCTTTCAGACTTCAAAAGCTAACCGCTTGGAAGTCCTGAACTTTTTTAGGAAGCGAATTTACTTCGCCTTAACAACGGGTTTGGATCAACATTTGTCGCCTCACCAAAGTGTCCAAACGCGCGCCGCACAGCAGCCAATGCTGCCCTTAACTTTCGATTCTATTAAAGCAGGAGCCGCTCATGGAAAAGCTTAACCCTTTCGATGACGAGCAGCAGCAAAGTCTGGTGCTGCAAAATTCACAGCAGCAATACAGCCTGTGGCCCGATTTCAGTGCCATTCCGGCCGGTTGGCAGCCCGTTTTCGGTCCAACAAGTCGCGAAGAATGTATCGGCTGGCTTGATAGCCATTGGCAGAGCCTTCGCCCGGCCGTGGCGTAATCGCGGCGACACGAAGGCACAGTTTTTGCTGAAAAAAGTTTGCTGAAAAAATTTACTGAAAAAAGTTCGTGCCGAAAGCAGTACCAATAAAGAAAAAAACTGAGCCGAAGGAGTCGGCCAGCGATAAATCATCAGGAGTATTCAGGGTGCAAGACATGACTTCAGCCGTAACGCTTTCAAACGACCAGCCACTTCGCCGCGACGCCATGCCGCTGGTGGCCGCACAGCCGGGTATCTGGGTAGCAGATCAGTTATCTCCCCACGACAACGCCTATGCTGTTGCTCATTATATTGAATTAACCGGCCAGCTCGATCTCGAGCGGATGATCGCCGCCATTTCCCAAGGTTTGGCCGAGGCCGATACCCTGCGGATGCGCTTTGAAGAACAGGACGGCGTGCCTGTCCAGTGGATCGACAAAAATGCCACGATCCCCGAGGTTGAATGGCTTGATCTCTACGATCAGGCGCTCTCCAATCCCGCCACTCTTTCCGGCCAGCCGATTGAAGACCAGCAGGCCGCCGCGCTGGCGTTTATGCAGCAGGATCTCAACGGGCAGCTGCGCGTGGCCGACGGCCTGCCGCTGTTCCGCCACGTGCTGATCCGCGTCGCCGAAGATCGCTGGTTCTGGTATCAGCGTTATCACCACGTCATTGTCGATGCATTTAGTTTTACCGCCATCGCTCGCCGTATCGCCCAGCTTTATACCGCGCTGTGTCAGCAACAGTCGCCGGAACCGACGCCGTTTGTGCCGTTTAAAGAGGTGGTCGAAGAGTACCTCAATTACGAACAGTCCGCCGTGTGCCAGCGCGACAAACAGTTCTGGCTCGACAAGGCGCGCCAATTGCCGCCAGCCGCCAGCCTGAGTCCACAGCCGCTCGCCGGACAGGTGCCGTCGACGCACATTTTCCGCCTGTCGCAAGCGTGCTCGCCGCAGCAGTTTGCCCAGCTGATTGCCGCCGGAGAGGCGCACAAGCTCACGCCGTCCGACATGGCGCTGGCGCTGGTTTCGCTGTGGGTTTCGCGCCTGAGCGGGCAATCCGAGTTTGGCGCAGGCTTTATCTTTATGCGCCGCATGGGTTCTGCCGCGCTGTGCGCGACGGGTCCGGTGATCAACGTCTTGCCGGTTGCCTTTAACGTTGCACCGCAGAATACGCTGGTGGAGGTTGCCGCAGAGATTGCGCGCGAGCTGAAAAAGGCTCGCCGTCATCAGCGTTACGACGCCGAGCAGATCCAGCGCGACGTCGGCGGTGTTGGCGATGCGCAGCCGATGTACGGCACGATTTTCAACTTCAAGATGTTCGACTTCCGTCTGGATTTCAACGGCATGGCGGGCGTTACTCACGAGCTGACCTCAGGTCCGGTGCGCGACCTTGAAATCGCGATGTATATCGACGAAGCGGGCCAGCTGACCGTCGATTTACTGGCCAACGCCGAACGTTATCAGCCGCAGGAACTTCAGGCGCATCTTGAACGCCTGCCGCTGCTGCTCGGCCAGTTCGCGGCTAACCCGCAGCGGTTGACGGGCGAAGCCGATATGCTGACCGCCGCCGACCGCGCGCTGATTAACCGTGTTAACGACACCGCCGCGCCTGTCGCCAACGCCACGCTGCATCAGCTGCTGGCCGAACAGGCCGAGAAAACGCCAGACCTTCCGGCGCTCTCTGACGCGCAGCATCAGTTTACCTATCGCGAAACGCGTGAACAGGTGGTGGCGCTCGCGCAGCGGCTGGTGGAACAAGGCGTGCAGCGCGGTGATATTGTTGCCGTCGCGCTGCCGCGTTCGGTATTCCTGTCGCTGGCGCTGATGGCGATTGTCGAGGTTGGCGCGGCCTATCTGCCGATGGACACCAGCTACCCTGATGATCGCCTGGCGATGATGATTGAAGACGCCTCTCCGCGATTAATTATCACCGATAACAGCCAGTTACCGCGCTTTGCCCGCAAAGGCAACGTGATGATTTACGATGCTTTACTCAGTTTGCGATCCGATCTTCCTCAGACTTTTATCCGATCTTCCTCAGACGACGCGGCTTATCTGATCTTCACTTCAGGCTCGACGGGCAGGCCAAAAGGCGTGGTCGTGGGTCATCAGGCGATCGTCAACCGCCTGCTGTGGATGCAGAATCAGTATCCGATGACGGGCGACGATGCCGTACTGCAAAAGACGCCGAGCAGCTTCGACGTCTCCGTGTGGGAATTCTTCTGGCCGCTGATGGTGGGCGCAAGATTAGTGATGGCACCGCCCGAGGCGCATCGCGACCCCGAGCAGCTGCAACAGCTGATTGCCGAGCACCGGATAACCACGATGCACTTTGTACCGTCGATGCTGGCGGCGTTCGTGGCGACGCTCGAAGAGCCGCAGGCCGTAGAACAATGTGCGACGCTGCGTCAGGTATTTTGTAGCGGCGAAGCCTTGCCCGCCGAGCTTTGCCGCCTGTGGCAACGCCGCGTTGGCGTCGCGCTGCACAACCTTTATGGCCCGACCGAAGCCGCCGTCGACGTCTCTTATCATCCGGCGTTTGGCGAGGCGCTGGCCGAGGTTAAAGGCGCGAACGTGCCGATCGGTTTACCTGTCTGGAATACTGGCCTGCGTATTCTCGATGGCAGACTGCAACCCGTGCCGCCGGGCGTCGCGGGCGATCTTTACCTGACCGGCGTGCAGCTGGCGCACGGCTATTTGGGCCGTCCAGACCTCACCGCCAGCCGATTTGTGGCCGATCCACTTGGCAATGGCGGCAGAATGTATCGCACCGGCGACGTGGCGCGCTGGCTGCCGACGGGCGCGGTGGAATATCTTGGCCGCAGCGATTTCCAGCTCAAAATTCGCGGCCAGCGCATCGAGCTGACGGACATTGACCACGCGCTGCTTTCCCTGCCGGGCGTGGCGCAGGCCGTCACTCACGCGCTAACGATTGGCAGCGCGACGCAGGATGCCACTGGCGGCGATGCCCGTCAGCTGGTGGGTTATCTGGTCGCGCAGCCTGAAACGACCTTGGATCTCGAAGGGTTACGCCGTTCGTTGAGTGATTTGCTGCCGCCGCACATGGTGCCGGTCGCGCTGGTCGAGCTGCCTATCCTGCCGCTGAGTGCCAACGGCAAGCTTGATCGCAAGGCGTTGCCGCAGCCGCAGGCCGCGCAGCAAACCCAGGGCCGCGAGCCGGAACCGGGCCTCGAAACGCAGATTGCCAAGGCTGTCGCGGGCCTGCTGTCGCGTGAGAAAGTCTATGCCGATGACGATTTCTTCGCCCTCGGCGGTCATTCGCTGCTGGCGATGCGCCTTGCCGCGCAGCTGCGCCGCGAGCTTGAGAGGCCCGTCACCGTCGGGCAGATTATGGTTGCCTCGAAAATCGAGCAGTTGGCCGCGCTGTTAGGCGAAACGCAGTCGCAGGCCGAGGCCGACAACGTGGGCTTCGAGTCCGTGCTGCCGCTGCGTAAAAGCACCGGTCCAACGCTGTTCTGCCTGCATCCGGCGTCGGGTTTCTCCTGGCAGTTCAGCGTGTTGCCGCGTTACATCGATCAGCAGTGGTCTGTGGTGGGCATTCAGTCGCCACAGCCTGAAGGCCCGCTGTCGACCAGCGAAAATATGGATCAGGTGTGCGACGCGCATCTGCAAACCGTGCTCAGCGTTCAGCCACACGGCCCGTATCATTTCATCGGGTATTCGCTCGGCGGCACGCTGGCGCAGGGTATCGCGGCGCGTTTGCAGGCGCGGGGCGAAGAGGTCGCGTTCCTCGGGCTGTTGGATACCTATCCGCCGGAGACGCAAAACTGGGACGTGATGCTCGATGACAACGTGTTGAAAGAAATCCAGCGCGAGCGCGAGCGTTTTATCGCGGTTTCGCAGGAGTCGCTCGAACCGACGCAGGACGGCGGCAGGCATTCGATGTTTGATAAAATCGAGGCTAACTACGCGGATTCGGTCAGGTTGCTTTCCAAAACTTCAACCGCGCGCTTCAAGGGCGAGGCGACGCTGTTTGTGGCGAAACGCACTTTGCAGGCCGGTATGGACGTGCAGCAAACCTGGTCGCATTACGTCGACGCGCTACAGGTTCACGAGCTGGATTGCGCCCACGTCGACATCGTTTCACCGGCGTCGTTTAAAGTATTGGGGCCGTTGATCAATCGCTTGCTTAGAACGCTCTAAGCGATGAACAGACCTGCACTTAACACTGACTGTTAAAAACTGATTTTTAAAAACAAAAAGCCCGCGTCGTGCGGGCTTTTTATTTACCTATCCGATCCAAAAAAATCAGGGCAGAAACTCGCAGTGGCCGAGCGGAATAATCAGCGGCGTGTGCGAAACAGGGCAGTCGATAATGTGACAACGCAGCCCGAATACCTGCTCGATAAGCTCGGGCGTGACAATCTCCGACGGCGCACCCTGCGCGATAATCTTGCCGTCTTTCATCGCAATTAAATGTCCGGCGTAGCGACAGGCGTGGTTCAGGTCATGCAACACCACCACCAGCGTGCGATCGTTTTGCTGATTCAGCCGACACATTAACTCCATCAAATCAATCTGATGGGCAATATCCAGCCACGTCGTGGGTTCGTCGAGCAGCAACAGCGGCGTTTGCTGCGCCAGCACCATCGCTATCCATACTCGCTGGCGCTGTCCGCCAGAAAGATTATCCACCAGCCTGTCCGCCAGCTCGAAAACGCCCGTGGCGCGCATCGCCTCGTCGACGGCCAGCGTGTCCTGCGGGCTCCAGCGGCTAAACAGATTTTGGTGCGGATAACGGCCACGCGCCACGAGATCGGCGACGCTGATGTCACCCGGCGCGGTCGAGCTTTGCGGCAGCAGCCCCAGCTGTTTAGCGACCTCTTTGGTCGGCACCTCGTTAATCATCTTGCCGTTTAACCACACCTTGCCCGCCTGAGGTTGCATCAGGCGGCTCAGGGTGCGCAGCAGGGTCGATTTTCCGCAGGCGTTCGGGCCGATAATTACTGTGACTTTGCCGTCAGGGATTTCTACCGACAAATCGCGGGCAACGACCTTCTTCTCATAGCTGAGGGTCAGATTTTCTGCCCGTAAAGGTGAAGCGTGTGGCGTGCTCATTAGCGGCGAGACTCTCGAATTAGCAACCCAATCAGATAGATGCCGCCAAGACTGACCGTCAGCACCCCCACGGGTAATTGATAGGGAAGGAAAACGCGCTGGGCGATGACGTCGGCGGCCAGCAGCAGCAGCGCGCCGGTCAGCGCGGCAAACAGCAGCGGCTGTTTCTGATTCGGACAGAGGCGGCGCGATATCTGCGGCGCAACCAGCGCAATAAAGGAGATAGGCCCCGCGACGGCGGTAGCGGCGGCGGTCAGCGACACGCCAATCAGCATCAGCAGCAGGCGCGTGCGTTCAACCGGCACCCCGAGCGCGCAGGCGGTATCGTCGCCCATTTCCAGCAAGCGCATTCGGCGGCACAGCGCCTGCGCGACAATTACGGCGAGCACGATAAGCCCGATGGCAGGCAAACTTTTCTGCCAGGTAATGCCGTTGAGCGAGCCCGCGCTCCAGAGTCCGGCGGTCAGCGCCGACTCAAGCGACGCGTTGATAATCAGCCACGTATTGCCGCCAATCAGCAAGGCGCGGATCGCGATTCCCACGATAATCAGCCTGAAAGTTTCCACGCCTTTACGCCACGCCAGCCAGTAAACCAGCAGGCCAGTCAGGATCCCGCCCGCCATCGCGCCCGCCGTAATGCTGGTAATATCGCCATTAAACAACACGATAGCCACCAGCACGCCGCTGTACGCGCCCGTGTTAAAACCAATAACGTCCGGGCTGCCGAGCGGATTGCGCATCAACGACTGAAAAATCGCGCCGCTAATGCCAAGCGCGCCGCCCAAAATCAGCGCCATCGCCACGCGCGGCAGCCGCCACTGGGTGACAATAATCCCCAGATTGGCAGGCCCTTCGCCGCGCAGCGCGTCGATAACCTGTTGAGCTGAAAGAGCAAGCGTGCCGCTGCCGAGGGCGTAAATTGCCAGCAGCGCGCAGCATAATGCCAGCACGAGGGCGGTCATCATCGGACGCGCGAGGCGAGAGGTTTTCTGCGCCGAACGACGGCGTTCGAGGGCCGGATTCATGCTCATCCTCGGGTTAATCCATTATGACGACGCACCAGCCAGATAAGCACCGGCGCGCCGATAAACGCGGTGACCACGGAGACGCGCAGCTCGCCCACCACTAAGACGCGGCCCAGCAGATCGGCGGCCAGCAGCAGGGAAGGGGTTAACACCAGCGTCCACGGCAGCAGCCAGCGCGGATTGGCGCGCGACAGGCGTTTGGCGATGTGCGGCATCATCAGCCCGACAAAACCGATCGGCCCGACGGCGGCGGTCGCGCTGCCACACAGCAGGGTAATCGCCAGCAGGCCGGTAAGCTGGGTCAGTGCGATGCGCGTGCCGAGCGCGGTTGCCAGCTCGCTGCCCATCGTCAGATTATTCAACGAACGGCTCATTAACAGCGTGATCAGGCTGGCGATAATAATGGGCCACGCCACTAAGCGAATCACGCCCATGCTGCGAATATCCAGCGTTCCGGCCTGCCAGAAACGCAGCTGGTCAAAGGCCTGCGGATTGAGCAGCGAAATGCCGGAAGTCATGCCTTCGAGCACGGCGGCCAGCGCCACGCCCGCCAGCGTTAATCTAATCGGATTGATTCGCCCACGCCCCAGCGCGCCAATCATCGCCACCAGTAACGTCGCTACCATCGCGCCCGCAAAGGCGTACCACAAATAGTGTTCAATGCCGGTGGCGCCGAAAAAGGCGATGCCCAGCACCACGGCAAATCCTGCGCCCGAGTTAATGCCGAGAATGCCCGGATCGGCCAGCGGATTGCGGGTCAGAATCTGCATCAGCGCGCCAGAGAGCCCGAGCGCGATGCCCGCCAAAATGCCCGCCAGCGTTCTTGGCAGCCGCGCGTCAAGAATAATCACGCAGTCAGCGCTGGAACATTGGCCGTTTAGGGCCGGTAAAATCGTGGATAGAGGAATGGATTTTTCGCCGACCGACAGGCTGAGCGCCACCATCACCAGCAGCAGTAAAATCGCCAGCAGCATCGCCGGGAGCTGATGAGAAAACACGGAGGATCGCGTTGACGTTTTCGTTGCACTATTTAGCGCGCTGTTGCGCATGAGCCGAGACATAGCAGCCTTAAGGTAAGCAGTTCAATCAGGAATGTTAATGATATTTATTATCGTTATCGCTCGAGTTTGTATATGGTAGCATGACTCTTTCAACTGTTGCAGTCCCTACGCGGCGGGAACCTCCTGCCAAACCGTCTGCTGCTCTCCCTGTTACTGTTGGACCCTGAATTTGCTATGGAAAAGCCGTCAATTTTACTTAATTTCAGCCTGCTGAAAACCCATCCCGCCTTCCGATCGGTATTTTGCGCCCGATTTATCTCGATTCTGGCGCTGGGTTTGCTCGGCATCGCCTTGCCGGTGCAGATTCAGGCGTTGACCGGATCGACCCTTTTAGTCGGCCTCGCCGTAACGCTCGCGGGCAGCGGCATGTTTGTCGGCCTGCTGATGGGTGGCGTGATGGCCGACCGTTACGAGCGCCGCCGACTGATTTTATTCGCGCGATCCACCTGCGGGATTGGCTTTGTCGGGCTGTGCATTAACGCCGCGATGCCTTCGCCGTCGCTGGTGGTGATTTATCTGCTCTCCGTGTGGGACGGATTCTTCGGCGCAGTCGGCGTGACGGCGTTGCTGGCTGCCCAGCCCGCGCTGGTGGGCCGCGAAAATCTGGTGCAGGCCGGGGCGTTAAGCATGTTAACCGTGCGTTTTGGCTCGATTCTTTCGCCCGCCGTCGGTGGCCTGATTATCGCCAACGGCGGCGTGGTGTGGAACTACGGGCTGGCGGCGTTCGGCACCTTGCTCACCCTGATCCCGCTGCTGCGTTTGCCGCAACTTCCGCCTCCGCCGCAGCCGCGCGAGCATCCGCTGAAATCGCTGGCGAGCGGCGTGCGTTTCCTGTTCCAGAATAAAGTCATTGGCATGGTGGCGCTGATTGGCGCGCTGTTAACCATGGCGAGCGCCGTGCGCGTGCTTTATCCGGCGCTGTCGGGGATGTGGCAGGTGAATGCGTCGCGGCTTGGGCTGATGTATGCCGCCGTGCCGCTGGGTGCAGCAATTGGCGCGTTTACCAGTGGTCGCGTGGCGAACGTTGCGCGTCCAGGCTGGATGATGCTGACCACCGCGATTGCCGCGTTTGTAGCGATCGGCCTGTTCAGCCTGATGCCGTGGTACAGCACCGCGCTGCTGTGTCTGGTGATTTTCGGCTATCTGAGCGCAATAAATTCGCTGCTGCAATACGGGCTGATTCAGCGCCTAACGCCGGATGAATATCTGGGCCGCGTCAACGGCTTATGGACCGCGCAAAACGTCACGGGTGACGCACTCGGCGCGCTGCTGCTGGGGTCGATGGGATCCATTCTGCTGCCGGTTGCCAGCTCGGCAACCTTTGGTTTTGGTGCGGCGATTATCGGGATTGTGCTGGCGTTTTCGCTGCGTGCGCTGCGCGAGGTGAGTCATCAAGCTTCTCACATCGTGAACAACAGCGGGCCGGAGACTCTCCAACCCGCTAATGCGTCAGACAAAACTCGCCCGTAAAACGGATTAGTGACCTTTAAACTGGGTTTCCAGCTGCGTCAGTACATTGCTGGCGCTGTAGTAATCCAGACGGAAAGTATCCGCGCCCAAGGCAAACACCTGCTTGTTTTGAACCGCAGGCAGGTGACTCAAAAACACATTGCCGGATAAACGCTGGGCGTCGGTTTTATCACCGGCGAACAGCAGCAGCGATTTGCCGTTCAAGCCCGCCGCCATGTTTTCACCCGCTAACTGAATGATGTCTTTGCGAATTCCCTGCGTTTGTCCACTGGCGACGTTGGCCGGAGGCTGCGCCAGCGTAAAGCCTAGCTGCTCCAAAAGCTGTCCCTGTGGCGACGCGGGCGTCCATAAGTTGGCGGCTTTACCGTCCGGACGATACACCAGCGCTGAAACCGGCTGTGGCGGCAGGTGAATACTTTGCTTCACCGCTTTTTCGCGCGCGTCAAAACGGGCGACGGTTTTGGCGGCATCCGCCTCTTTGCCCGTGGCTTCGCCCAGCTCTTCCGCCAGCGCCTGCCAGCTCTTGTCGTCGTAATTCACCACCATCACCGGCGCGACGGCAGAGAGCTGATCGTAAACTTTCAGCGCAGAATCGCCGCCCGTCGCGGCCACAATAATCAGGTCGGGCGCTTCACCCGCGATAGCTTCGGCATTCGGTTCGCCAACATATAAACGTTTCACGCCGCGCTGTTTCGCCACGTCGCCCCATTGACGGAAAAATCCCTGGTCATCGGCGATGCGCGTGTTCGGACTGGTCGCGCCGCTCGCCACTACCGGCGCATTGATGGCCAGCAACGTGCCGGTAACGGTCACGCTGGTGGAGACAATGCGCTGCGGCGGCTGCTTCAGGGTAATCACGCCGCGTGAGGTTTTAATTTCGCGTGGCCAGCCGTCCGCCGCGTGTGCCGTTAGCGAGAACAGCGCGAAAATTCCTAAAACTGCCGCTAGCGGGCGAAATACTGATGTCATCATTTTCAAACCTTAACCTCCCTCATTGACACTGTGAAACGCATCACGTACTTTAAACGCGATTAAATACAAATGATAATGATTATCATGAAAGTTATCATTATATACGTAGGAGTATACAGATGGATACTGTGATGAAAGAGCGCGACTTAGCTGGCAAGCTTGAGGCTAATCAAGGCCAGCCCGCTAACCAAAGCCAACCTGCCAGTCAGGGCGCATCGGCTGCCGAACTTTCCCCTACTTCGGGCTTTTTCTTTACTTCCGCTTATCGAAGCCTGAGCACGCAGGGTTGTTTGACCAAAGTGACCGAATCGGCTTTCGATGGCGACAAGATTAACGGCGCGTTTCAGCAGGCGGTAGCCGCGGCATTTTCCGATGCCCGCGCCGCAGGCATTAAGCATCCCGTGCTGTGTGGCGCGATCCCTTTCGACAAGCGCCAGCCTTCCGCGCTGTTTGTTCCGCAGCAGACCGCATGGTTTGAACGCGATGAGGCGATGGCGGGCGCGACGGGTAAAGAAGGGGCCTTGCCCGAGATTGCCAGCAAGACGGAGTTGCCGGATCAGCCAACCTTTATGCAGATGGTCAGCGATGCCGTGCAGGCGATGAACGACGGCAAGCTGGAAAAAGCCGTGCTGTCACGTTTGCTGGAGATAACCACGCGCGAGCCGGTAGAGCCGCAGGCGCTGATGAGCCGCATCGTTGAGCAAAACCCTAACGGTTACCATTTCCACGTACCGTTGGAAGAGGGCGCACTGATTGGTGCCAGCCCGGAATTACTGCTGCGCAAGCAGGGAAATAAGTTCTATTCGAATCCGCTGGCTGGTTCTGCCCGCCGCGAGAGCTGTCCCGAAAAAGACGGGGAAGTGAGCCGCGTGCTGCTGGATTCGGGTAAAGATTTGTACGAGCACCATATTGTGACCGAAGGCATGCGTCAGGTGCTGGCGAGCCGTAGCCGTTCGCTGGATATTCCGGCCTCGCCCGAGCTGCTGAGCACGCCAACGCTGTGGCATCTTTCAACGCCGATTAACGGCGAAGTGCTGGATTCGCAGGAAAACGCGCTGTCGCTGGCCTGCCTGCTGCACCCGACGCCCGCGCTGTGCGGCTCGCCGACCTTAGCGGCGCGCGAATTGATCGACCAGCTCGAGCCTTTCGATCGCGGCCTGTTTGGCGGCATCGTCGGCTGGTGTGACGATCGCGGCAACGGCGAGTGGGTGGTCACTATCCGCTGCGGCACCGTCAAAGGCGATCAAGTACGCCTGTTTGCCGGCGCAGGAATTGTGCCCGACTCCTCTCCGGAATCCGAATGGCGCGAAACCGGCGTAAAACTCACCACCATGCTGCGCGCTTTTGGTTTAGCAAAATAACCGGTTTAGCAAACGATCGATTGAGAAAAACAGCCGGTTTAGAAAAAAGCTAGATTCAGCAAAACGGTTTTAGAACAGACGGTTTTAAAAAAGACTAAGCAGAGATAAGAACAATGAGCATTGCTTTTACCCCCTGGCCGGAAGATTTCGCCAAAAAATACCGCGAGCGCGGCTACTGGATAGACCAGCCGCTGACCGACATTCTGACTCGCCAAGCTAATAACGACAGCGTGGCGATGATTGACGCCGCCGGCAGCCTGACCTATCGCCAGCTTAACGAGCAGTCAAATCAGCTGGCGGGCGCGCTGCGTCGCCGTGGCTTGAATGCGGGCGACACCGCTGTCGTGCAGCTTGGCAACGTTAACGAATTCTACGTGGTGTTCTTCGCGCTGCTGAAAATCGGCGTCGTGCCGGTTAACGCGCTATTCAGCCATCAGCGCACCGAGCTGAACGCCTACGCCAGCCAGATTAAACCGGCGCTGCTGATTGCCGACCGCGATCATCCGCTGATTGGCAACGACAGCTTCCTCGACGGGTTCCTGAACGAGCACGCTTCACTGCGCCTCGTCGTTTTACGCAACGCCGCCGAAGGCCAGCTTTCACTTGCCGCGCTGATTAACGAAGCGCAGGACGACTTTACCGCCGCGCCGACGCCAGCCGATCAGGTCGCGTTCTTCCAGCTTTCGGGTGGCAGCACCGGCACGCCGAAACTTATTCCGCGTACTCACAACGACTATTATTACAGTATCCGCGTCAGTGTTGACGTCTGCCGTTTTGATAGCGAAACCCGTTACCTGTGCGCGCTGCCGATTGCCCATAACTATCCGATGAGTTCGCCGGGCGCGCTTGGCGTGTTTTACGGCGGCGGTCAGATGATTTTAGCCGCTGACCCGAGCGCGCAATCGTGCTTCCAGCTGATTGAAAAGCATCAGGTTAATGTCACCGCGCTGGTGCCACCGGCCGTTACGCTCTGGTTGCAGGCGATTGAAGAGTGGGGCAGCAACAAACAGCTCGCGAGTTTAAAATTGTTGCAGGTTGGCGGCGCGAAGCTGGGCGAAACGCTGGCGGCGCGCATCCAAAACGAGATCGGTTGCCAGTTGCAGCAGGTGTTTGGCATGGCCGAAGGTCTGGTCAACTACACCCGTTTGGACGACAGCGAGCAGCATATTCTGAGCACCCAAGGTTACCCGATGTCACCCGACGACGAGCTGTGGGTCGCCGATGAACACGGCAATCCGCTGCCAGCCGGTGAGGTCGGACGCCTGATGACGCGCGGCCCTTACACCTTCCGTGGCTACTACAACAGCCCTGAGCACAACGCCGAAGCCTTCGACGAAAACGGTTTTTACTGCTCCGGCGACCTGATTTCTCTGAGCGAAGAGGGCTATGTGCGCGTCGAAGGACGTTTGAAAGATCAGATAAACCGTGGCGGCGAGAAAATCGCGGCGGAAGAGATTGAAAACCTGCTGCTGCGCCATCCTGAAATCATCAACGCGGCGCTGGTTTCGATGCCTGACGAGCTGATGGGCGAGAAAAGCTGTGCCTTTATCATCTCGAACGTCGAGCTGAAAGCCGTGGCGCTGCGTCGTCATCTGCGCGAGCAGGGCATTGCCGAGTTCAAGCTGCCGGACCGTTTCGTGCGCGTCGACACTCTGCCGCTCACGCCGGTCGGCAAAATAGATAAAAAGCTTTTGCGTCAAACGTTTGACGTGCAGTCCCCAACAAAGTCCTCTGGAGAATAAAACGATGGCCATTCCAAAACTCGAATCCTACGCCTTGCCGACCGTGGCAGAACTGCCAACGAACAAGGTGAAGTGGGAACTGGAACCCTCGCGCGCTGCCCTGTTAATTCATGATATGCAGCAATATTTTTTAAACTTCTGGGGAGAAGATAGCCCGCTGGTCAAGCAGGTGGTCGAGAATATCGCCGCGCTGCGTCGCTACTGCAAGGCGAATGGCATTCCCGTGTTTTACACCGCGCAGCCGAATAATCAGAGTGATGAAGACCGCGCGCTGCTTAACGACATGTGGGGACCGGGCCTGAACAAGCACCCTGAGCAGCAGGCCGTGGTCGCAGAATTAGCGCCGGACGAAGAGGATCAGGTGCTGGTGAAATGGCGTTACAGCGCCTTCCATCGCTCGCCGTTGCAGGAGATTTTGCAAGAAACGGGCCGCGACCAGCTGATTATCTGCGGCGTGTACGCACACATTGGCTGCCTGACGACCGCGATCGACGGCTTTATGCGTAACATCCAGCCGTTTATGGTGGCCGATGGTCTGGCTGACTTCTCGCGTGACGAACACCTGATGGCGCTGCGTTACACGGCGGGTCGCTGTGGTCGCGTGGTGATGACGGCCGATCTGACCGGCGCGCAAAACGATTTAACCGGTGCGCAAGACAAGCCGGGTTACGCCAGCAAAGAACAGCTGCGCAATGAGATTTTGCCGCTGCTCGATGAAGAAGACGCCGACGATTTGCAGGACGACGACAACCTGATCGATTACGGTCTGGATTCCGTGCGCATCATGGCGTTGGCGACGCGCTGGCGTAAAATTCGTGAAGATATCGATTTCGTGGCGCTGGCTAAAAATCCGACCATTAATGGCTGGTGGAAGCTGCTGTCAGGAGAGCAAGTCTGATGAGCGCAGAGTTGGAATTTGCCCAAAAACGCGTGTGGGTGACCGGCGCGGGCCAGGGAATTGGCTACACCACGGCGCTGGCATTCGTTGAAGCGGGTGCGGAAGTAATTGGATTCGATAAGCATTTTGGCGACCACGACTACCCGTTTCGCACCGAAGTGCTGGATATTACCGATGCAAAAGCCGCGCGTGAAGTTTGTCAGCGCCTGCTGGCCGAGCACGATACGTTAGACGTGCTGGTCAATGGCGCGGGCATTCTGCGCATGGGCGCAACCGACGAACTCAGCGACGACGACTGGCACGCCTGCCTCGCCGTCAACGCGGGCGGCGCGTTTAACATGTTCCGCCACACGCTGCCGGTATTCCGTCGCCAGCAGCGCGGCGCAATCGTGAGCATCGCCTCGAATGCCGCCCACGTGCCACGCATCGGCATGTCAGCCTACTGCGCCTCGAAAGCGGCGTTGCGCAGCCTGTGCATGAGCGTCGGATTAGAGATGGCACCTTACGGCGTGCGCTGTAATCTGGTGTCGCCCGGCTCGACCGATACCCCAATGCAACGCGGCATGTGGAGCTCACCGGAAAGCGAGCAACACACCATTAACGGCTTCCCGGAGCAGTTTAAGCTGGGCATTCCGCTGGGCAAAATTGGCAAACCGCAGGACGTGGCAAACGCCGTTCTATTTATGGCGTCGGATCGCGCCGGACATATTACGATGCAAGACATCGTTATTGACGGCGGCGCAACGCTTTCAGCCTAAATAACGCGAATCGCCTGTTTGAGCTAACGAAAACCCGCCGAGTGCGGGTTTTTTTATGGGTAAAACGGCGGCTTTTGTTAAAAGAGCGGGCCTATTTTGTCATGATTTGATGCAATGTTTGATGCAATGTTTTGAAGCAATGTTTTCTGAGCAAAAACAGAGAAAGCGACTAGATGAGCACGATAGGCATAACGCCCAAGAGATATTTCTGAGCAAAGGTTAGCGAGGTTAACCAAAATCGCCTAAATATGCCCGTTAGCGTCTAACTTATCTGCCTGCAATAAAGACATTTTTTGATGAGGTACTTGATGTAGAGAGGGATAAAGAGAGAGATTAGGAGAGGAATAGGAAATTTGATGAGAGGTTTTGTCGACGGATTTTATCGGGAAAGAAATAATTCCCAGAGGCCACGAGGCTTGAAGAAGAAATAGAGCAAGTTTTATCCAATATATTGATATTAAAGGATTTTTAAGAAAGAGGGGGAAAGCGGATCACCAGGAGCGAATAAGCTTTTTAACTTTTATTAACTTACGTTTATAGCTCATCCGCACTTCAGGATGCAGCATAAACGGCACAATATCGACCTCTTCGATATTCTGCTTAATCGTATTACGATCCTGCCATTTTGAAATAGTCAGATGATTACGATTTATAAACTCAATCCAGTGACACACCTGCAAGAATTTATATTCACCTTTCAGGACTAAAGACATTTGGTCTAAACCCTGACGGCAAAGTTTAATTTTCTCTTCATCGACGACGCTGGATAATGTATTTCCGTGTTTAAAATACATATAAGGACCAGTGGCCGAGAAATAGATATTATTACAGCTTTTTAATACCTCAGGGAATATAAAGGCATCTTCGTAGCAAATATAATGCGGGAATTTACAACGCAACAAAATACTGCGCTTAATAAACTTGCCAATAAAGTGCGCCTGAAACGCCTGGTGAATCAGGTATTTTTTGATGGCCGTTTGGGTGGAGATTTTTTTCGGCTGCATCGGCGGCATATGCTCTGGCAGCGCGTTGTCACGCACCTCTGTCAGACGGGTAATAAGCATGTCAGGCTGGTTGCCATTCAGGAACTCCAGCACCTCGATGAGCGAGCCGGCTTTGAGTTGATCGTCGCCGTCGACCATGGTGACGTAATCGCCACGGGCCTGTGACACGCCGAAGTTGCGCACTTTACCGATGTTTTTGAACGCGACGTTGTACTGAACGACATTACTATGACCTTCGGCGAACTGCTCGAAAACGGTGCCCGTCGCATCGGTGGAGGCGTCGTTGATCAGCACGATTTCGCATCGGGCAAATTGCTCACCCAACGAGGCTTTTATCGAGTCAAGGCAGGCTGTCAGGTGTGAAGCGCAGTTGTGCGCCGTCACGATAACAGACAGGTCATAGAGTTTCATTTTTATAATTTCGTGCTCACGAGAATATTTGTTAGTAAAGAAGCTACTGAAGAGGTTAGTGAAGAAACCACAACGATCTTAAGCATATTAGCACTCCTCTTCATTGCTGTCTTTGGGCCCACAAAAGAAAACTAAGGTAAGTTTAGACTTAAAAAGAGACGCCATGTCCTGATTACGAAAAAAACGATTCTTTTTTGCGATAAGTTAGAAGGTAAGTGATAAGGAAATAGGTCGTTGACGCTAATAAATTTAGCCGGATAGCCATTCCCCCACAATCGGAAAAGGTTTAAAGCCCTTACGGCGAACTGCGAGGCGTTAAGTCGGCGAAAAGGCAGGCTTATCAAAGCATCGCCAAAAAGGAGATTTAACGTTAGATAATAGGGCGTTTTGGTAGTAAAGCAGTGTTTATGAATAAAGATCTACACCTGAGGGTATTGCCGAGATATTAAGCGGAATGAATAAGTGAAGGTTAAAAGTTGCTCGATACACTGCCTGAAAGACGAAGAATAAATGTAAGCCGCCTGTTTTTATAATCCCAATCTCAAATTTCATTATAAATTCCGACGGGGATAAATGCGTGTTTATACTCCATGACACTCTCGGCTTACCAAAAATAGCCAATGAAAAATGAGCCTAAAGCAATAAAAGTAATAACGCTTGATTAGCCTATTTTTGGATATCAAAAGAACGGCAAAATTTTAGATACATTTATTCATCAGAATCTGAATGATGATAACGTAAAAAAACAAAAAAATATAACCTCATGAATAGCAACGCTTTTTATTATAGTGCTGAACAGAGGGTGAATATATCTGGCTATTTGGGTGGTTAAATAATAAACAGTTAATTAAATAGGATTTATTAATAATTGTGTTATCTGCCCCTATATGTTAAATAGTTGTCGAATTATGTGAATGTATTTCCATTGTAATGACTTCGTGATTAAAGTGAAAAAAGTCCTTCATATAATTTCGTGTGAAATGTAGCTGTTCGTCCTCCTTTATATTCCGCCAGGATTGCATTGTTTGCTTCTCTCAGAGTGCAGGCAGGGGATAGATCTTGCCTTTTAGGGGATTTTTAATAGGGAACGAATATCAATCTAGACATTTTAGATCAGCTTTCTTTGTGTCACAGCAAACCCTAGAGACGGGATTTCATCATTAAACAATTTAGGCTTAGGTCTATGGCCCTTATCCCTGCGCATTGGTTGCTGTAAGCCAAGGGCGGTAGCATGGAAAAACGCAACAAACTGGATTAACACGATGGCACGTAGTGGCTTGGAAGTACAAAAAGCGACAATCAAAGCGCTTTTCTTAAGGGAAATCAAAACCCGTTTCGGCAAGTTCAGGCTGGGATACATGTGGGCAGCGTTAGAGCCGATGGCACATATGCTAATTCTGCTAACAGTCTTGGGTTACGTCATGCATCGCACTATGCCTGATATGTCCTTTCCGGTGTTCTTAATCAACGGCATAATTCCTTTCTTTGTATTTAGCAATATAAGCAATCGTTCCATCGGAGCAATTGAAGCTAATCAGGGTTTATTTAATTATCGCCCGGTAAAACCCATCGATACGATTATAGCTAGAGCAATACTAGAAGCATTCATTTATGCCGTTGTCTATATATTACTGATGGTTATTGTTGGATTGGTCGGCGAAGATTTTCAAGTCACTCAGTTAATTACATTGATACTCGTCTGGATATTGTTAGTACTATTTTCATGCGGTGTCGGCCTAGTCTTTATGGTGATAGGCAAAACCTATCCAGAGACAGAAAAGTTCCTGCCAATCATAATAAAACCTCTCTACTTTGTTTCTTGCGTGATGTTTTCATTGAATTCCATTCCAAAAGAATACTGGCCTTATTTGCAGTGGAATCCTTTAGTACACGCCATAGAGCTTTGTCGCGCTTCGGTGATACCGGGTTACTCAAGTGATGGTGTCAGCCTCAGTTATTTAGCTATTTGTACCTTAGTCGTATTATTTGTTGGCCTAGCGCTTTACCGTAATCGCGAAGAGGCGATGCTGACCTCATGATAAAGATAGAAAATCTCACTAAGTCTTATCGCACCCCTAAAGGCAGACATTACGTCTTTAAGGATCTTAGCGTTGAATTACCCTCTAATAAAAGCGTGGCTTTGATAGGAAGAAATGGCGCGGGCAAATCAACTCTTCTTCGCGTTATTGGCGGCATTGACCGCGCCGACTCGGGGCGTATTACCACTGATAAAACTATCTCATGGCCGGTAGGTCTTGCGGGAGGATTTCAGGGTAGTTTAACAGGGCGTGAAAACGTTAAGTTTGTCTCGCGACTATATGCCAAGGCTGATGAACTTAAAGAGAAGGTCGCTTTTGTCGAACAATTTGCCGAGCTAGGTAAATACTTTGATATGCCAATTAAGACTTATTCTTCCGGTATGAAATCCCGCTTAGGGTTCGGTCTAAGCATGGCATTTACCTTTGACTATTATCTTGTCGATGAAGTCACCGCCGTGGGTGATGCAAAGTTTAAACAGAAATGCGCAGACCTCTTTAAAGCAAGGCACGAAGAAGCCAGCTTTTTAATGGTTTCACATAGTCTAGGCTCGCTAAAAGAGTTTTGTGACGTGGCGTTATTTATAGGCCGTGATAACAAGGTTAAGTACTATGAGTCGGTGGAAGAAGCAATCCAGGTATATAAAGCAGATGAAGGGTTGTAAGTTTTACAGTCTTGATGTGCTGAGAATGGATTTCCGACATTAGGTACAATGTTATTCCATTTTGATGACAAAATGATGACATCATCATTTTAGGATTCACTCATAAAATGAAAAAAATTAAGAAGTTTATAAAAAGCCCTGGAATATTTTTTCGGGATTATTTTAATAAAAAATACCCAATAATAAGAAACGAGATTCAATGCTCTGAACTGGAAGAGAGTATTTTAATCAGACATGACCTTGCCATGGAAAATCTTTTGCACATCAATTTCCCAGTTGATGTTGTTTATACGTGGGTTGATGATTCAGACCCGGTATGGAAAGAAAAGTATCTTGATTATAAGTCTAAAACTGAAGCAGAGACATTAGGGAATTTTGCGACAGATACTGCGCGGTTTAGTAATCATGACGAGCTACGTTATTCTATTAAAAGTATTCAGCAAAATATCCCATGGGTAAGAAATATCTTCGTTGTTACAGACAATCAAAAGCCAGCTTGGTTAGACAATAATGATAAAATAAAAATCATCGATCATAAAGATATAATAGATAAGAAATTTCTTCCAACTTTCAACTCTCATGTAATTGAAGCTAATTTGCATAAGATCCCAGACTTAGCTGAGCATTTTATTTACTTTAACGATGATGTTTTTGTTGCTCAACCTCTCCCTGCTGCACATTTCTTCAAGAATAACGGTATTTCTTCACTCTTTCTATCTCAGAAAAGTTTAAGTGCCATGCAATTACGTGGGACCGATACACCGACATTATCGGCATCACATCAAAGCACGGTCATGTTTAAAAATGATTTCCAAACCATCATCGATACACCTTTGGTACATACCTATGTGCCATTAAGAAAGAGCGTATTTGAAAAAGCCTGGAATTTATATGGTGCAGAGATAAACTCTTTTTTACCCAACAAATTTCGTACAAATAATGATTTAAATTTAGCGACATTTTTTGTGCCATGGTTGGCCTATATACAAGGTAAGGCTACTCCCGCAAGAGATATTTGCTATTACTTTAACATTCGCTCAACAGCAGCAAGAAGTACCTTCAAAGCTTTAAAACAAGCAAAAAAAGAAGGGGTAATGCCTCATTCATTTTGTGCGAATGACTTTAATACACAGAAAGCAACTTTAGAAAATTATCAGTTACTTCTAAGTACTGTACTTAAATATCACTTCGAATTAGAGATGGAAAATGTTTAACAAAAAAATTAAAAAATTGATACGTGATCCAAAATTGTTTTTCTCTGACATGTTATTAAAACAAAAAAAGAAAATAACTAAAATTCAGCCAAAGGAATACAATGGTAATTATCAGTACACTGTAGTTTCAGCTGTTTATAATGTTGGCCGTTATTTAGATGATTATTTTGAAAGTATAATAAATCAAAGGTTGGATTTTAAAAAGCATATACATTTAATTTTAGTTGATGATGGTTCGACTGACAACTCTGCCGAAATAATTAATATTTGGCAAAAAAAGTATCCGGATAATATTTCTTATATTTATAAACAAAATGGTGGCCAAGCTTCGGCACGAAATGTAGGCCTTGAAAAAGCTAACACAGAATGGGTTACATTTATAGATCCTGATGATTTCTTGGATTACGAGTATTTTTACTCTATTGATAAATTTGCTAAGAGTAATGATAATAAAGAATTAGAGTTTATCTCCTGTAACTTTATTTTTTATTTTGATGAAATTAACACGTACAAGGATGGACATCCTTTGAAATATCGTTTTTCAAAAGGTAATAAAATTTATCCTTTAACAGCAATGGAAAAACAAGTACAGCTATCTGTAAATTCCGCAATATTTCGGCTATCAAGCATTGTAAAAAATAACATATCATTTGATATTCGTATAAAACCTAACTATGAAGATGCACATTTTGTTACGAATTTTATATCTTCAGTAAACTCGGGCTATTGCGCATTTTTAAGTTCTGCAAAATATTACTATCGTAAGCGTGGAGATGGAAGTTCAACACTCGATAACTCATGGCAACATCCTGGATTATATAGTTCTGTATTAGAACATGGTTGCCTTAATATTCTCCAAAAATATAATGTTAACGAAGTTAAAGTCCCTAAAACTATCCAAATCACTGTGTTATACCATTTGATTTGGACTGTTAAAAATATAATAAATAATCCTCAGAAAATTGAGTTTTTGTCCGATGAGCAAAAAGATAATTTTATTTCTTTATTAAATAGAATATTTGAGTATATCGATGCTGATACGGTTTTAGATTTCAGTTTAGCAGGATGCTGGTTTTATCATAAAGTAGGAATGCTGTCTATATTCAAAAAAATCGATCCAGATTATCAAATAGTTTATGTAGAATCTTTCGACCCGGTTAAAAGTTTGATTGAATTAAGGTACTTCTCAGGAAAAGATGAAGTTGAGCATATAACTTTAAATGGTGTTGATACTATTCCAGTGTTCGCAAAAACAATGAGCCATGGTTTTATTAATCAAGAATTTGTAAAGGAAAGAAGAGTTTGGGTTCCAATTAAAGATAATTGTAACTTTAATATTAAAATATCCGACATAAAAACGATTTTGACTGTGGCTGGAAAGCAGCATAAAAAAGGCATTAACACTAAAGATATAATTAAAAACATAAGTCAGCAAATACCAAAATATGATGTTTCTGCAGAGTATATTAATTCTTGGTTATTTATGGATAGAGACGTACAGGCCGATGATAATGCAGAGCACCTTTATGATTATGTAAAAAATAACCATCCTGAGAGAAATATATACTTTGCTTTAACTGCAGGTTCTCATGACTGGCAAAGATTAGAAAATAGAGGGTTTAACCTAGTAGAATTTGGCAGTGATAAACATCTTGATATCGTCAAAAGCTGCTCTAAAATAATAAGTTCCCATGTCGATAAATATGTTACAAACCTATTGGGACCTAAAATGTTGACAGGAAGGCATTTTGTTTTCTTACAACATGGTGTAATTCATAATGATCTCTCTGACTGGCTAAATCAAAAAGATAGTATCGATGTCCTTGTAACTTCATCACCAGCAGAATATGAAGCCATTAGTGGTAATAGTTCTCGTTATAAGTTTACTGAGAAAAATGTAAAATTAACAGGACTACCGAGGCACGACAAATTATGGAGTAATGCCAATAGTGAGGAAAGGGCAATACTTATCATGCCAACTTGGCGCGCAAATATCGTTGGGAAGGTCAAAGAAAATAGCAATTCTCGTGAATTATCATCTGAATTTATGGATACAACATATGCAAAACATTGGTACAATGTTTTGCATTCTGAAGTACTAAAGCATTTTTCAAAAAAATATAATATAAAGGTAATATTTTTCCCTCATGCAAATATTAACCCGTATATAGAAATGTTTTCTGTGCCAGAGTATATTGAAGTATATGACCATAAGAATATCAGTATTCAAGAATTGTTTATAAAATCTTCACTAATGATTACTGATTATTCGTCAGTAGCTTTTGATATGGCAGTTATAAACAAACAAACTCTTTACTACCAGTTCGATAGAGAAGAATTTTTTAACGGCGGTCACCATTTCAAAAAGGGTTATTATGATCATAGAAATGACGGTTTTGGCCCTGTTGTTGAAAATGAAAAACATCTTTTTGAAAAGCTTGAAGAAATTTTAAAGAATGACTGTATACCGAACAAGATTATACAAGGTAGGATCGATAAAACTTTCACTCAAAGAGATGGTCAAAATTGTTCAAGAACTTATCAAGCAATCTGCGAATTAGATCAACCTTTAGAAGAAGATTACCTAAGTGTCGATATATTGATAGATTATGCAGATAGAGCTTATGT
The DNA here is from genome assembly GCF_036663475.1 of Rouxiella sp. T17. Classification (NCBI taxonomy): domain Bacteria; kingdom Pseudomonadati; phylum Pseudomonadota; class Gammaproteobacteria; order Enterobacterales; family Yersiniaceae; genus Rouxiella; species Rouxiella sp. T17. The sequence continues at coordinate 28,217 of NZ_JAWUEA010000003.1, forward strand.
AAATGATTCTTGGGAATTGGTTGCAGCTCGTTATGAATTAATTTCACAATTAGATCAAGACCTTCAACCTGAGTATACAATGATACGTATGGTTGAAGCGTACCGAGAGTTAGGTAAGTATAATATTGCTAATGATTATATAAAAAAGCTTGCTGCTCTAAACTTTTACGATTCACTTTCATCTTATAATATCGAAAAAGCTAAGCTTTTTATGGCTTGTCAGCAATGGACCCTATCTATCCATCACTGGAATAAATCAAACCTAGATGATTCTGTTAACCAAGTTTATTATATGCAATGTTTATCAGAAACAGGTCAATTAGATTTATTGAATAACTTTATTGACGCACATTATTCATATAGGGGTTGCAATCCTAAGTTACTTATTGATATTTATAGTAATCTAGCAATTCATAATTGGCCTAAAGTCATCGAAATAATATCATCTTCTATTGAGAATTTGAGTTATGAAGAAAGTATTGTTTTAAAACCTAATCTTATTTTAGCAAAATGTTTTAGGGAGGAAGGTAATACCGAAGACTCTTTGATCCACCTAAAAAAACATAATTCAAAAATTAAAAATGATGTTTATTCCATATTTGAAAGTGCTAAGTTAGCTTATGGTTCTGAGCTGTGGCCAAAAGTTATTTCTTGTTTCGATTCTATCGATATTAAAACTAACTTGCTCTCATCCGATCTTGCATTAATTTATGTGAAGTCTTTACGACATACTAATAAATCACTAAAAGCACTTTCTACGATTGAAGATTATTGTAATTTCACAACTGAAAACGATGATTTTTTAATCGAAAAGGGTGAGAATTACTTGCTTGAAAAACAATGGAATGCAGCTGCAGAAATATGGCTCGAACTTTTAAACGTTTGTAGTTTTGCGCATTACCGTTTAGCTATAGCATATCGTATGTTGGGAATGGTTGAAGAAGGTTTGTCATTACTCCTTACTGAAGGAATACGGGCTCCAAAAAATCTTGATGAGTGGATTCTAAGAGCTGAGCTATCGCAAATTGCTGGTAATTGGAAAGAGGCTAATTATTGTTGGTCTTCGATCCTTCGCTATTATCCTGAGAGTTCTCCACCTGAAAGTTGGGCTCGCTTACAGCATGCACAATTAATGAATAACATTCATACCATAAATAGATTTACTAGTTCTATTTAAATAAGTAAAAGTCAGGCTACATTTGGCCTGACTTTTATAATGTTTAATCTAAATTTTATTACGAATTTAATGTCCATTTTTCTTGGAATCTTATGTCTTTAATATTATCCCAATGTGGCAGGATTTCATTAAAAATCTCTGTAGCTTTTTCTCCTTTACAAGCCATCTTACAAGTAAGATATGCATATCCGCCACACATATAATTTTTTTTATTACTCAGTTCATAAGCTTTTATTAATAAGTTTGATAAAGTTATAACCGTAACTTCCGCATCTGCAATTTTAAGATGTTTTATATTATTATGAGTGAAGTGTCTAATAAGTATAGATCTTGCTAAATAATAGAATATAAAATAGTTGCTTGCGTCCATATTATTCCACAGCACAAGATACTTCCCTGCCATCTCAATTACTGCTGTATGATCAAAAGCTGTAGCTGCAATTCTAAAACTTGAAACTGAAAAATCATTGTCAAATTTAATTGTTCTTCTTTCAAGTAAGGTTCTTGACCAACTGGTATTTTCTTTAACGATCCTTCCTGGATTTCCAGCTATTACTGAGTTACTAGAAAATTTTCCACTTACGACAGATCCTGCGCCTACTACTGTGTCATTTTCTAAGATAGTACCTTTCAATACGATTGAATTTGTTGCTAGCCAAACTCTGTCTTTAATTACTACATCTTTAGCATTGTTAATTCTCATGCCACTTTCTATTGAAAAAATGGAATGCAAGTCGGAATTTAGTATTTGGGGATTTGCAAATAAACAGTCATTACCAATTATAATCTTAGCGTTTTCGGCAGAGTGAATTTTTATTTCGCCATTGCAAATAAGGCCATGTCCTATTTCTAATGTGCAATTTTCTTCGATTATTATTCTACCTCTTATTTCACATAGGTTACCTATTGTGAGTTTCCCTCCTGCTTTGACTGTGATAGTAGCATTAATGAATTTTGTGTGTTTCCCTATGTCTATGGTTTTCGTTTCATCACTTATTTCAAACCATGTGTTAGATAATGATACTGATTGGTCGATATTAAATTCTTTTCTTTTTATTTCTGTTAAGTCTTTTGATTTAAACATGGCATCTCATCTTCATGTAATTGAGGTTTTTTATACTAATAAATCAATTTTTTTTTGCTATGATTTTTACGGAATTTTTAATTTTAAGCGTGCATTAATAAATTAGATTAATGGTTACTTTTACCATCATCATGTACACTCTTACCAACTCCATTAAACCTATTCCCCTCCACCAAATTATTATCCGCATAATCCCAGAAATACTTCCCCGAGCTATCCTTCGGTTTATCGCCGCAATCAAATCCTGATAAGTCCCTGTTCTGTCGTGATGCTAACCAAATGCCCACAGGTTCGTTGATAAAGGTATTGTTCTTTATCACGTTATAATCGCTGTGCTGCCAGCGGATCACGGATTTGCCGGTGCTGTAATGTTCTCCGCAATTCTTATACAAAAATACACCGCCAGCACCGTTGGATTCAAAGCGATTGCCTTCAATAAGATTGTAGGCTGAGGAGTCTACTGCCAGCCCTTCGCGTTTACCCTTACCAAAGCTTTCATGTCCGTTATTGATGAGCTGATTATCAATGATTTTGTTATTACGCGATGAATGCTCAAGATAGATTCCCGACATATATGAATCGCGGATGACGGAATGGGTCAGGATGGAATGCGTGACGTAATCATCAAAGTAAACGCCGACACGGCCACTGCTTGTCACCTCAACATTATCAATCTTAACGTTGGTCGGAGTCCGGCGATAATTTTCCTGATGATCCGCGCTGAGCTTGTTAGCCGCTATATCGGAGGTAATACGTATGCCGCTGTGAGTGAAGTTATGGATTTTGCAGTTTTGAATCGTTACGTCTGACAGCGGCTTACCTTTGCTGTTAACAACGATGCCAAAAGCGAGCTGGTTAGAACCTTCCAGCGTGGCACCTTGGCAATTCAATGTTGTGTGACTCGCTGTTATCACTAACTGCTGATGATATACGCAGGATGAGTTTAGCGAGACATTGCCGTGAAGAGAGGGAATTTTACATTCGTTGGAGTGCGACAAAGGTAAAGTATTAGCGCAGGCGGAGAGAGCAATAGGCAGAGTTAATAACAAAGGGAAAAGGGCGCAGTGTTGAGGTAATAGGTTGTTTTTCATCTGCGCATTATTCCTAAGTCATTATGAAATTTGCTGATTAATGTATTTCATCATCAGCTTTTGGCTGATAAATACGGGCTGATATTTGTCATCGGCAATCGCGGCCTTACTGCCGCCGTGGCAGCCGTAATACACCGCATTAATCTGCGTATTACTTAGCAAGTACAGGCGGAACTGTTTGAACAGCTTCATGTCTGGCTTAAAGTCGGCGCACCAGAACTGATTCAGGTGACCTTGGTAAGTGATGCCCTTAATGTCATACAGCGCGTTGCCCATCACCTTCAACGGTTTGTTATGAATCAGCGCGGATATTCCCGCCGTGCTGTTAATTGTCACCACTGCCTTTGCGTGAGTTAGCAGGTCTGGCATCGGCAGGTCATGAACATACATCACGCGATTCGCTACGCCATATTTCTTACCGAGCTGACGGATAAGTGGCCCATAAAGACGATGCCCGCGATCCATCGGGTGATGCTTAAATACCAGAAACTCGGTCGGTGGCGCCTTCTTGGCAAAAGAGTGCATCACGTCATTCACGTAATCACGCACGTCTTTATAAGGGCTGTGATTACGGATTTGGCTGTCGTTATAGACCTGCAAGATCGCCAGATAATAGCGCTGGTCGAGACTGCTCTTTAATAGCGGCAATACCTTGCGCTGTCTGATGGCATAAACCTTTTTGCGCCAGGCGGCACGCACCCAGCATCGCGCCTCATACCACGGCGAGAAAGATTTATGATGGCGATAATGGGTAAATTCTTTTCTCGCATGCCATCCCGCCAGATAATAAGTAATAGCGTGACGAACGCGTAATAAGCCAGAAGGTTTAAGCTGCTCGATTTCAGGCATGGTTAACGGCGGCAGGCGACGATAAAACTCGGCGTCGCGCGGCAGGCTGGAATAAGCATTTACGCCATTCTGTTCCAGCGTAATGTAATGCGGGCGTAAATAGCCCTCCTCGAATGCGAGGAACCTTATTCCCTTAGCCTGCGCCCAGCGTTTTGCTGCCTGATGCAATGGGCGACAATCGCCGAAACAGACGATGGTATCAAAGTCATATTCCTGCCAGGTATCTTTTAGCCAGGTCGGAAATTCTTTAGGCGTTTGCTGAAATACGCGATAGTCGCGGTGACGAGAATAGAGCTTGTCGCCACCGTTAAATACGACGTTGACGGCTTCTCGCTCCAGCGATTCCAGCCATTTTGCCAATTCGCTGAAGAAAGGCCCCATCGGACCTTGCAGCAGCAAATACTTTTTTCCAGAGAGCAGTGTAGTAAGAGCCTTACTGTCCATTTTTATCCACATGATAAATTTAAGTAAGAAGCCGTTCTTAGGTAATAAACGTTACCTGAATCAGCATGAGCAGTTTCTTGTAATAACGGACTATCCTGCCCGCTTTAATTCTTGTGAACTGCATGGTGGCCCGTGGGGTGGCAGCAAGTAGTTCTACCGCCTGTTCCGCCATGATGGGCTCCCGACTTTGCGGGTCGATATACGATGGGTACGCGATTAGCGCCTGGTAAACCACATCGTCTAACGTGAGACTGCGCGTTCTTCGCGAGCAGGTATGTTCATCCTGCGTCAGTCCCCATCCGGCATAAAAGGGCAGGCCGTAACACACCACTTTTTTGCCGTGTAATAACGCTTCGAAACCTGACAGCGACGTCAGCGTATGAAGTTCGTCAGCCGCCTGAATGCACTGAATAATATCGGCATCCAGCGCCTGACTATCAGCCCAGCGGCGAACATCCTGCTCGGGAATATCGCCGAGACGATTCCCCACCAGCACGTCCGGATGCGGCTTATAAATGATATAAGCCTGCGGATTACGCTCGCGAACGGTGCGTAACAGGTCACCGTTGGTGCGAATCGAAACCGTGCCGGTCAGAATTGACGCGTCATCTTCCACTTGGCCCGGCACCAAAATCACCTTTTTACCGGCGGCTTCAGCGGGCAATACGAAGGCCGCGCCGAGGTTATATTTACTGACTTTACTGGCGACTAATCTCTGGCGTAAAGTGGCGGCGCGCTGTTGCTGCATCGCCGTCAACTGGCTTTGGGTCAGCAAGCTCTCAAGGTCGCTGGGACGCGTCGCGTCGTAATAGATGCCCGTTTTATCCAACACCAGAGAGAGCGGGGGATGCAGGTCGGAACCGAGTCCAGCCGAACGTAAAAAACCATCTTCCATTCGCCACTGCGGGATCTGATTTTTTTCTGCTTCGGCACGCCAACGCTTCTCGCCTTTTATTCCCCACACCACGCACGCAGTCTCGGCGCCGTAACGTTTTTTGAAATTTACCCTGTTACTTTTGGTTCGCACAAAGGGCGCTAAAATGCTGCGTTTCCAGAGTGTTAAGCCCGGCGACCACAGGCGACCCGCGCGCTGCTGGTGATGCTGTCGCTGCATCAGTAGCCAATCAAGTACATCAAATAACGTGCCATTTTTACCATTAGCCGGATTAATGTATCGGCTGTAGCGCAAACAGGCGGCGGCAAACATATCTTCAAGGCTCGCACTGCCGCGTCGGGCCGTTAGCTGCTCGTGCAAAGCATGGCGATCGTCAGTCAAACCCCAGCCTGCATACCACGGCTGCCCGAACACGCTTACCGGTTTGCCCGCCATCAACGCCTCAAAACCATAGTTTGAGGTCACGACGTAGACGCGGCTCACTCGGCGCAGCAAAGACTGCGGGCTGACATCCTGCACCAGCAGTTTGATTTGCGGATACTGCTTCGCCAGCTCGGTGATTTTTGTTAAATAGCCGGCCTTCTTGCCCAGCAAAACGTCGGGATGGATTTTTACCCACACCTCAGACTGCGGATTCTCAGCCAGCGCGGCTTTTAACATCGCGTCGAACTGCTCGGCTCCGGCATTGCCAGAGACCACGGCCATGTCGCCGAAGGTCTGATCGACTACCAGCACCGCGCCATTCTCCGGCTGCTCGAGTGTGCAAACCGGCGCCTGGTTATATTTCGATAAATCTCCCGCCACGATGATTTGCATCGCCTGTCGCGCGGCGTCATGCAGCGGCGCATTCTGCTCGCGCTGGTGAATCAGCATTTCTAACGTGCTGGGGCGCGAGGCGTCGTAATACATGCCCTGCGTGTCCAGCACCATCGACAGCGGCGGGCAGCCCGAAAGCCCCAGCCCCAAAGAGCGAATAAAGCCGTCTTCGAGACGCAAAATAGGCAGGCCAGCTTTCTCGGCCAACGCCACGGCTTTCGCGCCGGTCGGGCGATATCCCCAGACGGCAATCTGCGTTACGTCACTCGGCAAGGCCCGCGCCAGAGAAACTTTCTGGTACGGTTCGCCGAGGAACTGTTCTAAATGCGGGATCTTGGCGATCCCGCCGGAGAAGATGCCAATCATTACAGCGTCAGCACCACTTTCGCGGCCACGGCCAGCTGATAAAGAATGGTCGAGATGCCACGGGTGATTTCGATATCTTTCGACTCGTATTTCGCCAGTACCATCAGCTCGTCGCCCGGTTGCAGCGATTTCACATCTTCTGCGTTAAGCGCTTCGCCATTCTGTTTAATGACGATAACTTTCGAGTTACCCGACTTCTGGGTATAACCGCCGACTTTCTCAATGTAATCATCCGGGCTCAGACCTTTCTCCCAGCTGACGGCATTCGGGAACAGCACTTCGCCGTGGATCATAACCAGCGAGGTTTTCTCAGGAATATTAATGACATCGCCATCTTCCAGAATCACCTGATCCAGATTGTCCTGACTCAGCACCACTTCACCTTTCGGCACCACCTGACGCGCTTTGGCGACAAAACGGCTGACCAGCTGGGCTTCCTGCGCGCGCAGACGACCTTCTTCCTGCGTAGAAGACTGGGCCGACAGCGACGCCTCTTCGAGTTTTTGCAGTGTCAGATCCAGCATCTCTTTCTGGCGAACCGCGACGGAATGGCGATAGAGCTGAATAGAGTTAATCTGCGACATCGAGTTGGTGCGGATTTTCGGCAACAGCTGGCTCATGGTCGCGCCATACGGCAGCACCACGGCGTGTTCACCGGAATGCGCGCCTTCGATGCGCACCTGAATAGTGCCAGCATAGCGATCGGAGCTGACGATCAGCTTGTCGCCATCCTGCAACACGCGGCCCGGTGCCGATCCCAGCGGGTAATATTCGCTGCGTTTCATGCTGCCCTGCTGGCGGATGATGGTCATGTGCGTCGCGCCCGGTTTTGGACGCGCCCAGCTCAGCGCTTCGCTGATGGAAATCGTGCTGTCGCTAAACTCGAAGTCGTAGCTGTTGAACACGTCGCCATCGACGCTAAAGGTGTGCTGGCGCGGGCCAACGACGATGGTGTCGCCGTCGGAGAACTGTGACAGACGCAGGTCGCCGTTAAGCAGGAAGTCATAGAGGTTGATGCGCGAGCGCACGCGGTCGTTGTGTTTAACCACAATGTCGACGTAGCTGCCGCGTTCGGTATCGACGCCGCCCGCCTTGCTCAGGTAAGAGAGCAGGGAGTCAGACGCCACGCCGCCGTACAATCCCGGATTGGTGACATAGCCGGTCACGAAGACTTTTACCGGCTGCGCCTGCAACAGTGAGGCGTAGACGTTTACGTTGGCCTGATAAACCTGCTTCACTTTACTGGTGATGATGCTGTTTAACTGGCTGTTCGAGACGCCGGCGACTTTCAGCGGGCCAACGTTCGGCAGGAAGATATTGCCTTTTGGATCGACAGTCAGCGCGCCGTCGAAGTTGAATGCGCCCCACAGGCGAATTTGCACCTGATCCCCTAAGCCGATGATGTAATTAGGGTTAAAGCCGATGCTGGCACCGTTATTGGCGGCTGAACCGCCGGTAAACAGCTGCGCGCCAAACATGCGGCTCATAATGGCGGGCGCGACGGGCGGAGGCGTGTCGTCAAAACCGGTGTCAGAAGTCGTCTGCTGAGTCTGGCCGGTAATAAAAGAGGGCATCGACGCGGCACCGGTCATATTTGGATCGGCATTCAACCCAACGGCATTCGCCTGGGCAATCTGGCAAGCCAGCAAAATTAAAACGGATTTTAGTAATTTCATAACAACTCTGTGTGCAATTCTTCAGGCTAAAAGGGCGGCAGAATAAACCGTATTAATCTTTGTGGTCGTCAATGACCGCCAGCAAAAGTTTGATGGTGCCGAACAGCAGGCAGCAAACCAGCAACCAGCTGGCAATCATGTAAGGCACATTCGGGAAACGGGATTCCTGCGGCACCTGTGGCGAGCTGATAACTGACAACACTTTTAATTTGCGCGCGGCTTCAACGCGGGTCTTTTCGATCGAGGTCAGCGCGAGCTTGTAAAGGTCGGTATCAAAGGTGACCTTGGCTTTAATCTCTTCAAAATCAATCGCCATGCTGTTCAGCTGATGGCCGTTCGGCGCAGTAATTTTGCTTTTTTCCAGATCGATCTGCTTGCCCAGCGAGGTAATCGCATTCTGCGCACTGACCACCTGCGGCGCATCCTGACGTAAATAGGTCAGCAAATTGCGTAGCTCGGCTTCCATCTGAATCTTCTGTCCGACCAGCGTATTGACCAGCGTGGTGGCGGCAACGGCCTGTGCTTCAGGGTCGAGAATATTGTTGTTGTTCTGGTAGGCCAGCAGTTGGGTTTTACTGGCGTTCAAACGCGCGCGGGCTTCAAGCATCTCGTTTTCGGCAAACGTTTGTTGGTCGCGGGCAATTTTGTGCGAGATTTCATTGATGAAACGTTCAGATTCTTTTAACACCGCGCGGTTAAACTGTTCGGCGAATTCTGGCGTAAAGCCCTGCGTGCCGATGGTCAGCAAACCGGTTTTGTCGTCATAAGTGACGGCAATACGATCGCGATAATAGTTGAGGAACATTTCGCGGGTCGCATCTTGAGGCAGATGATTAAGAAAATCCCAGCCGCTATCGCCGAATACTTTGTGGAAGTCGAGCTGCTTGTCCAGCACGGCGAGCATGTCGGGAGAGTTAATGTACTCTTTTAAATACATCGCATCTTCGGCGGTACTCGGATTAGCCGCGCCCAGCAACAGGCCAACATTCAGGCTGCTGCCGCTGATGTCATTGGAGCTTTTAATCGCAACGGTAGATTCGCTGAGGTAGCGCGGATGGCTGAAAATCACCAGATAGATGATTAACAGCGCCATCGGTAAGCCAATGACAATTTTACCTAAATTACGGCTAAGCGTGGCCAGACTCAGATAGGGCGATTGACGGACGCGGGCAATAAATTTCCCGGGACCGGCGGACTTTATTTTTTTAATGAGCATTTATAATCATCATGACAAATAGCACGTTAATAGTTGCGTGCTTTATTAAATTACCGCGAAACTTCTTTTCCACCGATTAAAGGTCATTCCCTATCAAAGGCTTTTAGCGGCCAAAAGCTTTTAATTGTTTGAGCTTTTAACTGTACGAGTTCGTGGTGCGAATTTTTTTTAGTGTTATCGTTTTAATTTTTCAGTCGAAGATGCTAATAACCTTGAAATGTTTTTTCATGCAGTAAGCACAATTTTCGCGTGGGAGGTAAGTGGCCGATTTAAACATCCACCGATCAGCGCGCATTTTGACGTTAACATTCCTTATCAAATATTTAGATAAGTTAACGAAAACTCACTGTTTCCCTAAAAAATTGTATGGTTGATGCAAAAATATTTCAGCAAGTTACATCCGTTGTCATAAAGCTGTAAAATTGCTTAAAACTATCAATAGGTGTGTATTGATTCATCAGCCCTATCAATGAATGGCACTACTCTGAACCTGATTTTTTATCCTTTAAAACAGTAGGTTATAAAGTTTTAAAGCTGTGTGTTTTTTAAGCGGATTAATATTTGCGTTTTTCTATCAATATTTATAATGAAATATAAATTCTAGTTATCGTTACAATTTTTTATTAGCAAAGATTAATTTAAAGCGCGAGACAGTTTCTAAGTTAAATCTCAAGGCAGACGAATGGTTGAATAATGAATAGGGCAGGAGGGAAATAGTGGGGAAATAGTAATTAAAGTGAGAAGCAGGAGAGGTTATTTATAAAAGATGTTTTATAAAAGACGTTTTCTGTTTTTGAAGATTAACCGCTAAGTAAAAAGCTCGGAAAGCAGAAAGCAGAAAGCAGAAAGCAAAAAACCCGCCATAGGCGGGTTCTTCAGAATATGGTGCCCGGACTCGGACAAATGTGTCGGGAACACATTTGAACAGCGCGCCAGCGCTGCCCTGAAAGGGCGAGTCTCATGGATGAGACGAGTAATCGAACTTAGTGAGATATGCAGTTCAGCACGTAGTGCTGATAAAGAGTTCGAACGTAGTTCGATGTAGAGTCCGTATCTCCAAAAGCAAAAAACCCGCCTTTTGGGCGGGTTCTTCAGAATATGGTGCCCGGACTCGGAATCGAACCAAGGACACGGGGATTTTCAATCCCCTGCTCTACCGACTGAGCTATCCGGGCAACGCGGCGCATTAAACCGTATCGGCCCTCTGTCGTCAACGCCTTTATGCAGTTTATCCACTAAAAGGTGACTGACTGCCGACTTTTCAAACAAAAAACGCCATTTTGCGCTGTTTTCAACCCAAAACAGCGTGCTGTAATCTCAACTACGACAGCGCGCCGTGTTGACGACAACGGGCAATATTCAGCACATCTTCTGCCAAACGTGCCGCCGTCTCGACATCACGCAGTTGGCGTTTCACCAGTAAACGACTTAAACAGCCTTCAAGGATCAGTTCCATCTGATGCGCGACCATCTCAGGGTCATCGGAGCCTAATTCCTGCAACAGCGACAAGGTGTAATTAAACGAAGCCTGTTTCTGCTGCTCGGCGAGCTGATGAATCGGCGACTCTCTATCGGGATAAAAGCTACAGGCGGCGATAAACAGGCAGCCAGGATAACGCTGTTGTCTCACCTGCTCATTCAACACTTTATAACGTGCCAGCAGCTTCTGTGGGGCAGAGAGGCTTTCGTCGAGCAACAGCTGGCGACGCCAGACGTCGATCTGTTCGCCGTGATGGCGCAGGCTGTCATACAGCAGCGCCTCGGCATCCGGCCAGTAACGGGTCAGTTCGTTAAGAGGAACATCAACCAGCTCGGCGATTGAGGCCATAGACAGGGTTGCCAGACCACGTTGTTCCAACAGGTTGAGTGTTTGGTCCAATACTTGTTCACGTAGCACGCTTTCTATCCCTCATGACTTGCAAATAAATGCTGCAAAATAAATGCGTCTGGCGGCGTTCTGCCAATCGCTATCGCTATCGCTACAGTGTCGTTGATGCCTCGGCATTGTGCAAATGCGCGGTAAATTCTGCGCTGTCCATAAAACCTGTCACCCGCGACTGCGGCAGCTCTTTGCCATCGGCACCAAAAAACAGAATCGTCGGCAGTCCCAAAACGTTGAGATGCTTGAGCAGCGCGGCCTGCTCGGGGCTGTTCTGAGTCACGTCGGCTTGCAGCAGCAGGGTGTTTGCCAGCGCATCCTGCACCTGCGGCGTAGTAAAGGTGTACTTGTCGAACTCTTTGCACGCCACGCACCAATCGGCGTAGAGATCCAGCATCACACGGCGGTTTCCGGCCTGTTGCAGCGCGGCGTTGAGCTCGTCGACGTTATGAATTTTCTGAAAGTTTAGCGCGTGATTATTGGCTTGCTGGCTGGAAGCCGAAGTAAACGCCCAATCCTGCAAAGGTCGGCTGACGATTAATGCCGCCGCAAACAGCAGCAGCTGGATCACTTTGAAAAGGCCGCGCGAGGCGTTTTGATGGGTACTTTTCAAACTCAGCAGCAAGGCCCAGCCGAAGAAGGCGACGCCCAGAATACTCCACAGGCGCAGGCCCCAGACATCGCCAATCACTCTTTCCAACAGGAAGACCGGCAGCGCGAGAATGACAAAGCCGAAACCTTCTTTAACGGTATTCATCCACGGGCCGCTGCGTGGCAGCAGGCGATTGCCAAACAGGGTGACGGCGATCAGCGGAATGCCCATTCCGAGCGCGTAAAGGTAGAGCGTGCCTGCACCGGCCCACGGATTTCCACTTTGCGCGATGTAGAGCAGAATGGCGCTGAGCGGCGCGGTGGTGCAGGGCGAGCAGATGAGTCCGGCGATCGCGCCCATAATAAACACGCCAATCAGCGATCCCCCTTTTTGCTCATTACTTAACAACGCCAGCCGCGTTTGTACGGAAGAGGGCAATTGCAGGGTGAACAGGCCAAACATCGACAGCGCGAGGGCGATGAAAATCACCGACAGGCTGACGAGCACCCACGGGCTTTGCAGCGCGGCCTGAAATTGCAGTCCAGCGGCGGCGACCACTACGCCGAGCAGCGTGTAGGTCAGCGCCATGCCTTGCACATAAAGCAGCGCCAGCATAAAGATGCGTTTAAGGCTGTAAGAATTTGCGCGCTGGCGACCCAGAATAATGCCAGAGATCAGCGGATACATCGGCAGCACGCATGGCGTAAAGGCCACGCCGATGCCGATCAGCAGCGCCCACAGCGGCGAAAAGGGCAGCGGCGTAGGTTGCGGCGTGGTCTGTACGGTAACGGGCGCGGTGATGGGTGCAGTAACGGGCGCGTGGGTGTTGTTGGTGTTGTTGGTATTAATAATGGTTTGTTGTGAGGTCGCGTTTATGGCGGAAACGGCGCTCAGCGGGATCTCGCGCGTCTCGGGCGGATAGCAGAATCCGGCCGCCGCGCAGCCCTGATAGGTCACGCGCAGGCTGGCAGACTCTTTAGCTTCGCGCACGGGGATCATCACGTTGAGCCGGTCGCGATAGATTTCCGAATCGCCAAAGAATTCGTCGTGATGCGCCAGCCCTTTGGGCAGAATATAGGCCGCGAGCGTCGCGTCTTTGGCAACGATTTCAATCTTTTGGCGGTAAAGATAATAGCCGTCGCGGATTTTCCAGTTCAGCGCCAAATCCGCGCCTTTTTGTGAAAAATCAAATTCGAAGGCCTGATCGACGGTCACAAAATGCGGCGACGTAGAGGAGCCAAACAGCGAGGCGTCGCTGCGCGCGGGCAGCAGTAAACAGCTCAGCAACAGGCAAATCAGGGGCAAAAGGGTCTTGATAACTCGGTAATCCTTCACGTAAGCATGTTCTCTATTGAATGGGCGGAGGAGATTGCTATCGCCTGTTTTTTAACCCGCCATTATACGCGTCATGGCCGAAGAGGAGAACGGCAAGCAGGGCCGAAACCCTGCCTTTAAGGAGAAAATCGGCCAATATGACCGATTATTGGGGGGCAAAGCTGTTACAGAATAAGGCTGCCAAGGGCGAAACTGAATAATACCGCCAGGACGATCGCTACCGTGCCCGGAATAAAGAACGGGTGATTAAACACGAAACGGCCGATGCGAGTGGTGCCGGTGTCGTCCATTTGCACCGCCGCGACCAGCGTCGGATAGGTCGGCAGAATAAACAGCCCTGAAACGGCCGGGAAAGAGGCGATGGCGGTTAACGGCGAGACGCTCAGCGCTAATGCTAGCGGCATCAAGGCCTTAGCCGTTGCGGCCTGCGAATAAAGCAGCGCCGAGCTAAAGAAGAAGATAATCGCCAGCAGCCACGGATGCGCCTGAATCAGGCCGCCCGCCGTCTCTTTAATGCCGCCGAGATTGGCCTGCACGAAGGTGTCGCCGAGCCACGCCACGCCGAGAATACAGATACAGGCGCTCATGCCAGCCTTAAAAGTGCCGGAAGAGAGGATGCGATCGGTATCGACGCTGCACACCAAGGTAATCAGCGTCGCGACGCTCAGCATGATAATCAAAATCGCGCTGTTGGTGGTCATCAGCGGGGTGGTAATCAGGCCCATTCCCGGGCTGCTAATCACGGCGTAGGCCACCACTGAAAGCACGCCGAGCAGGAAAATCGCTACCGACGCTTTGGCACGCGGTTGAATCTCCAGCACTTTATTGCCGCGCAGGCTGATTAATCCCTCGTTGAATCGCTTTTGATAGACCGGATCGTTTTCTAATTTCGAATCAAAACAGAGGCTGACAAAAATCGCGGTCAGAATTACGGCGCAGAGCGTGGACGGAATCAGCACCATTAATAGATGCAAATAGCTGACGCCGTGGCCTTCCATCACGGAAGACATATACACCACCGCCGCAGAAATCGGCGAGGCGGTAATGGCGATTTGCGCGGCAACCACGGCGGTCGAGAGCGGGCGGCTCGGCTTGATGCCTTGCTCTTTCGAGACCTCGGCAATTACCGGCAGCGCGGAAAGGGAAATATTGCCGGTTCCGGCTAGAACAGTCAGGCCGTAGGTGACAATCGGCGCTAAGATCGTGATGTGACGCGGATTACGGCGCAGCAGTTTTTCGGTTTGCAGAACCAGATAATCCATGCCGCCCGCGACCTGCATCGCTGAAATCGCGGCGATAACCGCCATGACAATTGAAATGACGTCAAACGGAATACTGCCGGGCTTCACGCCAAGCAGGGCAAGCGCGAGCACACCTAATCCACCGGCAAAACCTATCCCCACGCCGCCGAGACGCGCACCCAAAAATATCGCAGCAAAAACAATGATTAACTCGAGAATGACCATGAGACCCTTTCCACTCTTCTTTTGTATTCAAGATTACTTTTAAAAGACTTAACAAGAACTGAGAGGGGATTATTAATGAAATGGCGCGGGAAGGCAGGATTATTTTCTAAAAAAGAGAAGGCGCGAAGATTAAAAGACCTTCGCGCCTTCTGGGATCTTATTTTTTAACGGTATTCACTTGTGATCCATCAGCTATTCAACGGTGAACCAAGGCGAATTACTCGTTTTCATCCATATAACGCTTGGCTTTGTAGGCCGGATGCATCAGGTTCTCGACGGAGAAGATATCGTCCAGCTCGGCTTCGGTCAGCAGTCCGCGTTCAAGCACCACTTCGCGCACGCT
The DNA here is from genome assembly GCF_036663475.1 of Rouxiella sp. T17. Taxonomy (NCBI): domain Bacteria; kingdom Pseudomonadati; phylum Pseudomonadota; class Gammaproteobacteria; order Enterobacterales; family Yersiniaceae; genus Rouxiella; species Rouxiella sp. T17. The sequence goes on from NZ_JAWUEA010000003.1 coordinate 43,446, forward strand.
TTTACCGGTTTCGGCACAGATTTTCCCGACAATATCGCCATTGTGGTGACCAATAAACGGGTTCAGATAGGTGACGATACCAATCGAGTTGAACACGTAGAATTCGCAGACTTCTTTATTGGCGGTAATGCCGTTGATGCATTTTTCGAGCAGGTTGAAGCAGGCGTTGGTCAGAATGTGAATAGATTCAAACATCGCCTGGCCGATGACCGGCTCCATCACGTTCAGCTGTAACTGTCCGGCTTCGGCGGCCATGGTTACGCAAACGTCGTTGCCAATCACTTTAAAGCAGACCTGATTAACCACTTCCGGGATCACCGGATTGACTTTAGCGGGCATGATTGACGAGCCAGCCTGCAACTCCGGCAGGTTGATTTCGTTCAAACCGGCGCGCGGACCCGACGACAGCAGGCGCAGGTCGTTACAGATTTTGGAGAGCTTGACTGCCAGGCGTTTCAGCGAGCTGTGAACCATTACGTACGCGCCGCAGTCGGAGGTCGCTTCAATCAAATCTTCGGCTGGAATGCACGGCAGATTGCTGACTTCGGCCAGCTTCTGCACCGCCAACTGCTGATAACCTTCCGGCGTGTTCAAACGGGTGCCGATAGCGGTCGCGCCGAGGTTAACCTCAAGCAGCAGCTCGCCGGTGCGCAGCAGGTTGCGGGTCTCTTCTTTCAGCAGCACGTTAAACGCGTGGAACTCCTGACCCAACGTCATTGGCACGGCGTCTTGCAGCTGGGTGCGGCCCATTTTCAGAATCTTTTCGAACTCGACCGATTTGCGCTCGAAACCGTCGCCAAGCTCGCTAATCGCGTCAATCAGCTTCAGCAAAGAGGTGTAAACCGCCAGACGGAAGCCGGTTGGGTAGGCGTCGTTGGTGGATTGGCACTTATTAAGGTGATCGTTTGGATTCAGAAACTGGTAATCGCCTTTCTGATGACCCATTAACTCGAGGCCGATATTCGCCAGCACTTCGTTGGTGTTCATGTTGACGGAGGTTCCCGCGCCGCCCTGAAACACGTCGATCGGGAATTGATCCATGCATTTCCCTTTGTCCAACACTTCGTCACAAGCCTGAATAATTACGTCGGCGATTTTGCGTGGAATAGTGTGCAGCTCTTTATTGGCTAACGCGGCGGCTTTCTTCACCATCACCATGCCCCGAACAAACTCGGGCACATCGCTGATTTTTGTATTGCTGATATAAAAGTTTTCAACAGCGCGCAGGGTATGAATACCCCAATAAGCATCGGCCGGGACTTCACGTGTACCTAGCAGATCTTCCTCGATACGAATCGTATTTGACATGAGAACCTTCTTTTTGGTGCTAAATAGTTACAGGCTGATTAGATAAATGTTATAGACGTTGAGCTAAATAAGATATTACACCACTCAGCGCGGCCGTGGGGGCGATCATATGCTGCCTGTTGCGAATTGCACGTACTAAGTACGCTGCACCCAGCCTTTATCAACAAAGCTTTGGATAAGTGTGAAATTTCTCACAATATTTCTAAATATCTAATGTGCGACAAGGGCATTCAATTTAAATCGCATCAACGGCTTGAAAATGCCCGCTTAAGATACCATCTCATTGGAATCAGCCTTCATAGGATACGCCTATGGGGCCCCTATTTTAGAGTTCTGAATCGCTGATTTTGGAGCTTGTCATTACAAGGAGAGCGCTGTGCGCTGGTTACCTCTACTGATTTTATTTCTTGTCGCGTACATAGAAATAACCCTATTTATCAAAGTTGCTGCTGTTTTAGGCGTGGCAATTACGCTGCTGCTGGTGGTCTTTACCTCGTGCGTGGGCGTCTCGCTGGTGCGCAATCAGGGCATGAAAACCATTTTCCAGATGCAGCAAAAGATGGCGCTCGGCGAGAGTCCGGCGGCGGAAATGGTCAAAAGCGTGTCACTGGTTCTGGCCGGTTTTCTGCTGCTGGTGCCGGGCTTCTTTACCGATATCTGCGGCCTGCTGCTGCTGCTGCCGCCGGTACAAAAACGGCTGACCCTCAAGCTGATGCCGCACCTGAATATCTATCGCCCGGGCGGCGCGGGTCCGGCGGCGGGCAATACGTTTGAAGGTGAATACCAGCGTAAGGACGAGCATCCAGAGCGTCTGGTGTCGCCGCTGGAACACGACAGAAAAGATCCGGAAGATCGCTAATACGGCGAGCAAAGAAAATTCAAAATTTTTTCGTTGCTCCCCTTGAATGGGCGTGTAAAGCACCCCATTAATCAAACCACGAGGTCAGGATAGACTTTCTACCTGGCGTTCAACCCCTAATAATTAGATATGGACCTGCTCACAGGAGAGTTATCAATGAAAATTCGTCCATTGCATGACCGCGTTATCGTCAAGCGTAAAGAAGTTGAATCCAAATCTGCTGGCGGCATCGTTCTGACGGGCTCTGCAGCGGGTAAATCTACCCGTGGCGAGATCCTGGCTGTTGGTCATGGTCGCATTCTGGAAAACGGTGAAGTGAAAGCGCTCGACGTTAAAGTTGGCGACATCGTCATCTTCAACGACGGTTACGGCGTGAAAGCTGAGAAGATCGACAATGAAGAAGTGTTGATCATGTCTGAAAGCGACATTCTGGCTATCGTAGAAGCCTAATCGTCTCTTCACCCATTTTCTGAACTGAACGAATTTAAGGGAAATTATAATGTCAGCTAAAGATGTAAAATTCGGTAATGACGCTCGCGTAAAAATGCTGAACGGCGTGAACATTCTTGCTAACGCAGTAAAAGTTACCTTAGGTCCTAAAGGCCGTAACGTAGTTTTGGACAAATCTTTTGGTGCGCCAACGATCACTAAAGACGGCGTTTCTGTAGCACGTGAAATCGAGCTAGAAGACAAGTTCGAAAACATGGGTGCGCAGATGGTGAAAGAAGTTGCGTCCAAAGCTAACGATGCTGCGGGTGACGGTACGACTACCGCAACCGTTCTGGCTCAGGCAATCATCATCGAAGGCCTGAAAGCTGTGGCTGCCGGCATGAACCCGATGGACATCAAGCGCGGCATCGACAAAGCAGTTGTTGCTGCTGTTGAAGAGCTGAAAACGCTGTCTGTTCCTTGCTCTGACTCCAAAGCTATCGCGCAGGTTGGTACTATCTCTGCAAACTCCGACGAAACCGTGGGCAAACTGATTGCTCAGGCGATGGAAAAAGTCGGTAAAGAAGGCGTGATCACCGTTGAAGAAGGCACTGGCCTGATCGACGAGCTGGACGTTGTAGAAGGTATGCAGTTCGACCGCGGTTACCTCTCTCCTTACTTCATCAACAAGCCGGAAACAGGTTCTATCGAACTTGAAAGCCCGTTCATCCTGCTTGCTGACAAAAAAATCGGCAACATCCGCGAAATGCTGCCAGTACTGGAAGCCGTTGCGAAAGCCGGCAAACCGCTGCTGATCATCGCTGAAGATGTTGAAGGCGAAGCACTGGCTACGCTGGTGGTTAACACCATGCGCGGCATCGTGAAAGTGGCTGCTGTTAAAGCACCAGGCTTCGGCGACCGTCGTAAAGCTATGCTGCAAGACATCGCGACGCTGACTGGCGGTACTGTAATCTCTGAAGAGATCGGTATGGAGCTGGAAAAAGCAACGCTGGAAGATATGGGTCAGGCGAAGCGTGTTGTTATCAACAAAGACACCACCATCATCATCGATGGTATCGGCGATGAAGCAACTATTCAGAGCCGCGTGACGCAGATTCGTCAGCAGATCGAAGAAGCAACCTCTGATTACGATAAAGAAAAACTGCAAGAGCGTGTGGCTAAACTGGCAGGCGGCGTTGCCGTTCTGAAAGTTGGCGCAGCGACTGAAGTTGAAATGAAAGAGAAGAAAGCACGCGTTGAAGATGCCCTGCACGCGACCCGTGCTGCGGTAGAAGAAGGCGTGGTTGCTGGTGGTGGTGTTGCGCTGATCCGCGTTGCTCACAAACTGGCTGGCCTGAAAGGCGACAACGAAGACCAGACCGTAGGTATCAAAGTTGCACTGCGTGCAATGGAAGCGCCTCTGCGTCAGATCGTTATCAACGCCGGTGAAGAAGCTTCTGTGATCGCCAACAACGTGAAAGCGGGCGAAGGCAGCTACGGCTACAACGCTTACAGCGAAGAATACGGCGACATGATCGCGATGGGTATTCTGGATCCAACCAAAGTTACCCGTTCTGCTCTGCAGTACGCATCTTCTGTAGCTGGCCTGATGATCACCACTGAGTGCATGATCACCGACCTGCCTAAAGATGATAAAGGCGACATGGGCGGCGCTGGCGGCATGGGTGGAATGGGCGGCATGGGCGGCATGATGTAATCATCCCCCGGCGGCTTTTCTGCCTGTTCAGACGCGGTTTCGGCGGCGTTTGAATAAGTCGTAAAAGATAAAAAGACCCAGTCCTTCGTGGCTGGGTTTTTTTATTTCCGCAAGTTGTTTGCTAACGCCTATAACTGGAATGGGATTCACATTCAAAGAGCTAAGGGAGTTAGTTGAAAAGGGACTTGCCGAAGCCATCTTTGATTACATCACTTCCTATAACTTTCGAGCCATTGTCGTCATTGCTATTCGACGTGGATTCTCAAAGATGTACCATAAGGTACTGAGTGAAAACGAACAAGAAGTAGGCTACTATTACAACTCATCTTATAAGGAGCTAAATATCCATGTCATCGAACCGTAACCAGATGCTTGCGCCAGTGCGTGCCGAGAATGGCTTTACGCTAAACGATGTGATGCGTATTGCTTCCGAATATAAAGATAAACGTTTTAAAGTCCTCTCTGATGTATTTCATCAAACAAGCAGTGAATCCGGCACGGTCGGCGAGCCACTCGAACGACGCGTAAAAAAAATGCGTTGAACACGTCGTAAAAGATAAAAAGACCCAGTCCTTCGCGGCTGGGTTTTTTTATTTCCGCAAGTTGTTTGCTAACGCCTTGGGAGAGGCTTAAGGTAGTAAACAAAGTTTTTGCAAAAGTTGGTTTGGAGGTTTTGTGGCTAAGATTGAAGGCGTAGAACTTCCTCCGAATTCGGCGATGCTAGACACACTGCTGGTCGACGCAGCGGGCAGAAAACTGTTTTTCGAGTTTGTCGAAAAGCTTGATTCCTATAAACATGGTTTTGATAGTAAAGGTAATTATCTTCACTGGGATGGTTTCATCACCCGCGCGCGTGACTTCAAAGATAATAAAGCGCTCGCGTATCTGATCTTGAAGATGAAACGGTCGTTAACGCCTCATGGCAAGTTGGTTTGTGAACAGAACAAACCCTTTTTCTCGACAGAAAATGGGCTGATGGCCAAGCTGCATAAAATAGGCGAGCTGATTTCTTTCGAGCATTTGCAGTTAGCCACGGCGCAGGGTAAGTCGCTGCATTTGGCACGCGGCGTCATTATGGAAGAGGCGATTTCAAGTGCCCAGCTCGAGGGCGCTGTCACCACGCGCTGCGTTGCCAAAGAATTGCTGGAAACAGGGCGCGAGGCTAGAGATCTCTCCGAGCAAATGATTGTGAACAACTGGAATCTTATTCAGAGCACGGAGGCGCATAAAGACCAGCCGTTAACCGTCGAGCTGATCCTGCTGTTCAACAAAATTGCCACAGAAGATGCGCTTGAAAATGAACATCGGGCCGGTGAGATCCGCAATGGACCCGTGTTTGTCAGAAATATCATGACTGGTGAAACGGTGCACGAAGCACCTGCTCACCCGCATATTGAACAGATGCTGCAAATGGTGTGCGATTACGCCAACGCCGAGCACAAGCAGGGCAGTGACTTTATTCATCCCATCGTGAAAGCCAGCGTCCTGCATTTCATGCTTGGCTATATTCATCCCTTTTTTGATGGCAATGGCCGGACCGCACGGGCGCTGTTTTACTGGTTTATGCTCAAAAGCGGGTATGAAAATTTCAAATACATCTCAATTTCGGCGTTATTGAAAGCTGCGCCAAAACAGTACATGAAAAGTTTCCTATTTACGGAAACGGATAACAACGATCTCACGCACTTCATCGATTTTCAGCTCACGATAATTATTCGGGCCCTTGAGCGATTTACCGGCTATATAAACAGTAAAATTAACGAGTTACATAACGCGATCGCGCTATTGGAGCATTCGCCGGTTTACGCCAAACTTAACCTGCATCACATCGCCATTCTCGAAAAGGCGCTGAAACACTCGGGGCGAACTTTTACGGTTAAAGAGCTGGAAAATGACTTTTCTATCTCTCCGACGGCGGCTCGTGGCTATCTCGATAAGCTGGCTGAAATGGATCTGCTCATCAAGTTCAAACTCAAGGGCAGAACCTTTGGTTACATCGCGCCCGCAAATCTTGAAGAACGGTTACAGGTGCGCTGATGCCGAAATTTGTACCTTTATTTTGTGGTCTTCAGTAAGATAAGTCTCATCCTCCTGTTCAAATAACGTGTAAACTACAGGCGCGCTCTGCCACAAGTCGTGTCAGATAATGCGTTGAATTCTGGGTAAACTCGGCAACGGATGCCTTAGATTGCGAAATGTTATCTGATAGGCGTTAAGTTATTCTCAAAATAAATGGGGAAAGAGATGCGGATTAAAATGTTGCTTGGCTTTTCAGCAGTCATGCTGCTGGCGGGCTGTAGCACTGCACATCAATTAAACTCTGCCGGTCAGCAGGTAAAATTCACCGATGAGAAACCGAGCAGCCAGTGTCAGGCACTCGGAACCGTAACCGGTGCTCAGAGCAACTGGTTCTCCGGTACCGCCGGTGATGGCAGCTCAATGCGCGGTGCAGCCAACGATCTGCGTAACAAGGCGGCGGACATGGGCGGCAATACCATTTATGGTGCCAACAGCCCTACGCAAAATATTTTCTCCAGCTTTGCGCCTCTGGACAGCAAGATGGTGGGTCAGGTTTACAAGTGCCCATAAGCGGCCAAAACCGCGACAAGAATCGCCATCAATAAGAAAAAAGGGATGCCATCGGGCATCCCTTTTGCTATCCGCTTTTTATAAGAAAACGATAAAAAATAGCGGGTGTTGAATTGGCTTACGACTGCGTCAGACGCAAATCCAGCGGCGTTTTGCTCGGCTCGCCGCCAATCTCGCGCGCCAGCGTCGGCACGAGATAACCCGAAACCTTGCTCAGCAGCGCCTTGATTAACGCTCGCGCTTCGTCGTCGTTGACCATGAAATGTGCGGCACCCTGCACTTTATCCAGCACGTGAATATAGTAGGGTAGAATGCCGGCATCAAACAGGGCATTGCTCAGCTGCGCCAGCGTGTCGGCGTTATCGTTGACGCCACGCAGCAGCACGCTCTGGTTTAGCAGCGTCACGCCGACTTTTTTTAGTCGCGTCATGCTGTCGCGCAGGGCATCGTCGATTTCATTGGCGTGATTAATGTGCGTCACCATCAGCACCTGCAATCTTGAATCGGCAAAGCGCTGACACAGGCCCTGAGTGATGCGCGCAGGAATCACCACCGGCAAACGGCTATGAATTCTCAGGCGTTTTATGTGCGGAATCGCCTCAAGCTCGCTGATAAGCCAGTCAAGCTCGTGGTCCTTCGCCATCAACGGGTCACCACCGGAGAAAATTATTTCATCCAGTTCTGGCTGAGTGCGGATATACTCCAGCGCCTGAGACCAATTATTTTTGTTGCCCTGATTTTCCTGATACGGAAAATGGCGCCTGAAGCAGTAGCGACAGTTCACCGCACAGCCGCCTTTTACCAGCAACAACGCCCGATTTCGGTACTTGTGCAGTAATCCCGGCACCACGCTTTTTTGTTCATCGAGCGGGTCGGTACTAAAGCCTGGCGCCGCGATGAACTCTTCACGGGCGGTCAGTACCTGCAAAAGTAAAGGGTCTTGTGGATCGCCCGGCTGCATGCGTGCAACAAAAGCGCGTGGCACGCGCAACGGGAATAAACGACGGGCATTGCGGCCCTGCTGCAAATCTGCATGATCGTTAAGTGCCAGAAGAGTAAGCAGTTCGTCCGGGTCCGTAATTACATCGCCGAGTTGATACAACCAATCTTCTCTAAATGGCGTATTTAGGGTTACAATGTGTGCCATTTTTTTGGCTAAGCTACCAGTTTAAAATTTAGAGGGCCATTATGGCGACTTATTCTAGCAACGATTTCCGTCCGGGTCTTAAAATCATGTTCGAGAACGAGCCTTACGCGATCGAATCCAGTGAATTTGTAAAACCGGGCAAGGGTCAGGCTTTCGCACGCGTTAAGATGCGTCGTCTGCTGACAGGTTCTCGCGTCGAGAAAACCTTCAAGTCTACCGACTCTTGTGAAGGCGCGGACGTTGTAGATACCAACATGAACTACCTGTACAACGACGGTGAGTTCTACCACTTCATGCACCCTGAATCCTTCGAGCAGCACGGTGTTGAAGCGAAAACCGTTTCCGACGCGGCAAAATGGCTGCAAGATAACGCAGAGTGTATCGTTACTCTGTGGGACGGCCGTCCTATCGCCGTTCAGCCACCAAACTTCATCGAAGCTGAAATCACCGAAACCGATCCAGGCCTGAAAGGCGACACTGCCGGTACCGGCGGCAAGCCAGCGACCCTGTCTACCGGCGCTGTGGTTAAAGTGCCATTGTTCGTACAGATCGGCGAAGTTGTCCGCGTTGACACCCGTTCTGGCGAATACGTTTCACGCGTTAAATAAGACGTTTAACGTTTGATGCGAGGCACTACGGTGAGATATTTCCGCTGTAGTGCCGATGAGAAAGTCACCGGTTTTGGATTACGTTTACAATGTTGAAGAAAATGTTGTTGATCGTGGTTTCAGTGCTGGCGCTGGCGACGCTAAGTGGTTGCAATACGGTTCACGGCTTTGGTGAAGACATTCAACACCTCGGCGGCGCTATCTCCAGAGTAGGCTGACAGTAAAGCAGGCTGACATTCGTCGGCCTTTTTTGTGCTCGTCTTCTCCTTTTTGCTGTTATTTTCTACTGCGTTATCCCTCCTGGCGAAAATTTAACTACACTTGGATCGTTATACTTCACATTCTCTTATAGGAAGGAATTTATATGCTGAAGAAAAGTATCCTCACCATCGTGTCCGTACTGCTTCTGTCCAGTCTGCTGAGCGCCTGCAACACCACGCGCGGTGTCGGGGAAGATGTTTCGTCAGGCGGCAATGCTATTCAAAGAGCGGCTCAGTAAGCCGTTCGGGGGTGACAACGTTCTTTATGTCACCCCTCATGCTCTCCCTCGAATCACCTCTTCAAACTGTTATTGCAAGGCTTTCGACTGATTGACCCACACCAGTTTGTCGATAGGGAAACCGTAGCCCTGCGCCGTTTCCAGCAGCTGTTTCTTCACGTTTTCGTCAAGTTTCGGCGCGCGTGACAGGATCCACAAATAGCTTTTATCCGGTCCACACACCAGCGCGTACTGGTAATCCTTGTCGAGCACGATCACGTTGTAGCCGCCGTAGAAAGGTCCGAAGAAGGAGACTTTCAACGCCGCGCGCGAGGTTGGGCCGGTGAAATAGCCTTTCCCTTCACTCTGCTGCCATTTGTTTTTCTGTGGATTAAAGCCGCGATTAATCACTTTTACGCCGCCGTCATCGCGCAGGCTGTAGTTGGCGGTGACCTGTTTCAGCCCGCTTTCGAAGCCGTGATCGAGTCTGGCGATTTCGTACCAGCTTCCCAGATAGCGATTGAGTTCAAAATTATTGACCACTTTGACGTTGTCAGGCGGCGTAACGGCGCAACCGACTGAAAGTAGTGCAGAAATAAAAACGCCCATTTTGGACAAGATACGCATAGTCTTCCCTTTCTGATGTTGAAGTTTAATTGTAGCTAACGGAAATTTGTTTGCCCGCAGTGATACGAGTAGACTGCATGCCCTGTCTGATATCGGAGTAAGTAATCATGAGCGAAACAGCAAGCTGGCAACCCAGTGCATCTATCGCCAATTTGTTGAAGCGTGCGGCCATCCTCGCTGAAATTCGTCGATTTTTCAACGATCGCGGCGTTTTGGAAGTGGAGACACCGACCATGAGTCAGGCGACGATCACCGACATTCATCTGTTTCCTTTTGAAACGCGCTTTGTCGGACCGGGCGCAGCCGATGGTATGACGCTCTACATGATGACGAGCCCCGAATATCACATGAAACGCCTGCTGGCGGCGGGAAGCGGGCCTATTTTCCAGATAGGGCGCAGTTTCCGTAACGAAGAAGCAGGGCGTTATCATAATCCCGAATTCACCATGCTCGAGTGGTATCGTCCGCGTTTTGACATGTACCGCCTGATGAATGAAATGGATGACCTGCTGCAACAGATCCTTGATTGCGACACCGCCGAGACGGTTTCGTATCAGCAGATCTTTATCCGTCATCTTGAAGTGGATCCTTTATCTGCCGACAAAACGCAGCTGCGCGAAGTGGCGGCCAAGCTGGATCTGTCGAATATTGCCGATGAGGAAGAGGATCGCGACACGCTGTTACAGCTGCTGTTTGCGATGGGCGTAGAGCCGCACATTGGCCGCGACAAGCCGACCTTTGTATATCACTTCCCCGCCACGCAGGCGTCGCTGGCTGAGATCAGCACGGAAGATCATCGCGTGGCCGAGCGTTTCGAGGTCTATTACAAGGGCGTGGAGCTGGCGAACGGTTTCCGCGAACTGACCGATGGCCGCGAGCAGCGTCAGCGTTTCGAGCAGGATAACCGTAAACGTGCGGCGCGCGGGTTGCCACAGCATCCGATTGACCAGAACCTGCTGGCCGCGCTGGAACACGGCATGCCGGAGTGTTCGGGCGTGGCGTTGGGTGTCGATCGTCTGGTGATGATTGCGCTGGGCGCGGAGAGTCTGAGCGACGTGCTGGCTTTCCCGGTAACGCGCGCTTAAACGAGTTGCCAAATAGTCTGCATAAATTAGACAAAAAAAGGGCTGATAAATTATCAGCCCTTTTTATTAATTTTAAATAAGATGCTTACAGGCTTATTTTTAGACGCTGTAGCGCTAGCGCTTAAAAGTTAAAGCTCTTAAAAACTACAGATCTTAGAAACTACAGCTCTTAAAAGTTATAGTTCAGGCCTGCACGGATGCTGACATCTTTGGTTGTATCGCCTGCGTTGGTATAAATACCTGAGTTCAGGTTCAGATTATTCGTCACTGCGGCATTCAGGCCCGCACCGACCGCCATCACTTTACGTGATTTGCCCGAGTTCAGCTGATAATCGCCCGCTTTAGTCGCTGCGGTCGCTTTGATATCAGTCTTGTCGTTAAATTCCTGGGTATAACTTACGTCAGCCCAAGGCATCAGCTTGATGCTTTTAACGTCAACGTTAGTGGTAATACGCGTACCCACGCCTGCATACCATGCGCTGGTCTGATTTTTAGCGAATTTGACATTACTGTTGGCAAATTCATCAGCGGTCGCTTTATTCATGCCCAACAGTGCGTAAGGCTGAACCACGATAGTTGGCGTCGCTTTAATGTTCACACCTGAGCGAAGTTCTGCATTCAGCACGTTGCCTTTATAGTTGCTGTTCAGATGTTCTTTAACGCCTGAAGTTGCAGAGGTCACGTTATCGCTGTTGGCAGAGAAATTCAGACGACCATAGCTGACGTTGGTATTGGCGAACAGGCTCCAGCTGTTATTTTGCAGCGCTTGCTGCCAGCCCGCGTACAGGCTGTAGAAATCGCCCATCACGTGGTTGTTGAAATCGCCTGCGGCCGAGGCGTGGGTCAGTTTGTTTTTAACTTTACCGATAGCCATACCCGAAGTCAGGCTGTCGCCGTTATTTAGTTTCCAGGTCCAATCTGCGCCGGTGTTCAGGCCCTGCAGTTTGCTGCTTGAATCGGTATTGCCTTTAAGGTCAGCATTTTGGAACAGGTAATCGCCCCAGACGCTTGCGCCTTCATGCACGCCGTAGAACAGGTTGCTGGCGTTCAAGGTGTTCATACGATTGGCAATGCTGCCGGTAACTGACGCGGCTGACGCTTTGGCACCGTCAAGACCGGCAATCGCGCTTTTCACATCGCTGGCGAGCTCGGCACGTTTAACGGACAGTACTGTATTAGTATGCGCAACAGCATCTTTGGATTTGTTGTCTAAAGTGACAGTGCTAAGCTGCAAATCGTTGTTATAAGCACCGTTACGTGCAGAAACGGCCTGTTTGCCATTGGAGAAGACGCTACCAAATTTTGCATCTTTAGCGAGTTTCATATCAGCCAAAGTATGGGTGCCCGCCGAAGTTCCGGCAGAAAGTTGGCTCACGACGGCAATGTTTTCACCGGTGACGTTAGCAGCTTCAAGATAATCACTGGTGCTCATATCAACAATGCTGTGGTTCAGGTTGGTTGTTACCAACTTACTGTTGTCACGCATGGCGATATTCATATCTTTCAATTCTGAGGTCAGAACCTGACTGTGGTCATTGATTGAGAGAGTTTTAACGCCTGCAATTGTCCCGATGTAGTTACTGTTATTACCTACCACCATATCGGTTTTACTGGTGTTATTCGCAATCACATTGCCCAGCATGGTGGAGTGATCTGAAACCGTCAGCAGATTTTTAGCCGCACCAAACTCGACGTTACCAGTAGAGGTGGCATGGTTGGTCACAAAAATACTTGCACCTTTTTCCCCATATATATCGATATCCCCCTTATGGCTTGAATTACTGATATCGATAGCCGCCGTTCCACCGGCTGAAATCATAATATCGCCGCTGTCTTTGCTTTTATTAACCATAAAGATATCAGAGTCACCTGAACTCTCTAAATTTTTAATGCCATCGACACCAGAATTATCAAAAGTAACGTGGTTTTCTTTAGCATTAGATAAGGTAATCGCATCTTGATGACTTAGTGCTATTTTATTATTAACAGCATCGATATTAGGCAATAAGTCGCTTTTTTTCAGCGAAATATTATTAACAGATTCCCCATTAAAACTAATTGAACCGTTTGTTAACGCGCTGTTTTCAAAGGCAACACTTTTATTACCGGTGCCCTTAGCATTAATGGAACCATTAATAACTGATTGATTACCAGCAACGACAGTTAAATCGCCGTTATCTTGTGGATCCATCCAAATTGCCGCGCCGTCCATATAATCTTTTGCATGAACAGCAGGAGTAGGCGGAGTCGCAACTTTATCCGCTTTATCGTCGTAGGTTTTACCCGTTTGTTGACCGTTTAACTGCGCGTTATTGAGATAAATGGTGGTATCAGTTTTGGCTTTAGCATTGCCCATTTCAATCATGTCGGCCTTGCTGCCTGGTAACATCATCAGCCCAGCGCTGCCGCCGCTGCTCATGTTGATGTATTTACCGGAAAGGTCGGTACCGTTGATAATGACAGCCTGCTGGTCATTCGCTTCTCTAGCAGGGCCAGAAAAATAAACATTATGCGCCGCGGCATCATGCTCTAAAACTGCAGCCAGTTTTGCATTTTTGTCGTGTAAATCCCATTGCGGCGTATTATTAATGCCGCCTTTGACAATATCAAAATCTTTATTGGTTTCGAGCTTCGTTGCATTTTTTACAACTGGCTGGTTTGCCGTTGTAGCAGCAGAAGCATTGCCCGCCACCATTAATGAGGTGGTTGCCAGTAAAATACATTGGGTCAGTGTTGAAAGACGCATAACGTTTCGCATTTGTAATCCTTGAAGTTTTTTAGCTTAATATTCGATAGTGCAAATAATTAAATTCGCAGCAGCGAAAGGTTTATTAGCTCAATCTTGTAACAGCTATTTTCAAGGTTAATGCGCGGCAGAGATATCGTACTAGTAAGGAAAGCGGGGCGTTGGTTTATTTATTATTGAACTTACAGGTTAAAACGAACCTTATTTATATTTTTTAAATAAAACGCCCCCGCACAGCATATATCTGTTACGGGGGCGTTAAATTAATAATTATAAATCGCCGGTATTACGCGGACCGCCGCTGCTAAACGTGGCATTACCGCCGTTTTGCGCACGATTCATCGTCTCCATGCGAACCTGGAAGGGCGGGAACGGCAGGGTGATACCGTGCTCGCGGAATCCGGCCAGAATCAGCTGGTGGATCTCGTGGCGCAGCGGCATACGATGGGCCATTTCGGCGGCATGCATGCGTAATTCGAAGATCTGAATACCCTGCTGCAAATCAACCAGATAGGCTTCCGGCGCGGGCGTATCAAGCACCAGCGAACACTGGCGCGCGGCCTGCGTCAGAATCGCAGTCACTTCCTGACTGTTAGCTTCAATCGGCGCAGGCACGCTCAGCACCACGCGGGTTACCGAATCCGACAGCGACCAGTTGATAAACTGCTCGGTGATAAAGGCCTTGTTCGGCACGATAATCTCTTTGCGGTCCCAGTCGACAATCGTGGTGGCGCGGGTATTAATCTTGGTCACGCTGCCGGTCAGGTTACGAATAGTCACCGTGTCGCCGATACGAATCGGCTTTTCAAACAGGATCATCAGGCCGGAGATAAAGTTGGCGAAGATCTCCTGCAAGCCAAAGCCCAGCCCGACGCCCATCGCGGCGACCAGCCATTGCAGCTTGCCCCATTCAATGCCGAGCATCGAAAAGCCCGACAGCCCGCCAATCAGCAGTACGGCGTATTTGGTAATAGTCAGCGCGGCGTAACCCGTGCCCGGCGTTAAATCCAGATGCTGTAACAGCGCCAGCTCAAGCAGGGCGGGTAAGTTGCGCACCAGCTGGGTGGTGATGATCAGCACCAGAATGGCGATCAGCACGTGGCCAAGCGTAATCGGCTGCATGCTCTCGACGCCCTGCGTGGTTGACGAAACGTCCCACAGCTTGATGTTTTCAAGGAACGAAAACGCCGAGTGAATTTCGGACCAGAGGAAAATCACCGACACCAGCGCAATCATTGCCAGCAGTGAACGCACCAGACGCAGCGACTGCGAGCTGATGACGTCGAGATCAACCACCGGCTCTTCGATTTCCACCGCGCCCTCGTTGCTGCTTGCCAACGTTGACTCTTCTTCGCCACGCACGCGCTGCGAAATTATCTCTGCACGACGCTGCTTGGCGCGCTCAAAGGCAATCTTGCGGCGTTGAATCAGCATCCAGCGGCGAATGATGTGATAGACCACCAGCAGCAGGAACCAGATAGCCAGCGAAGTCTCAAGACGCGCCAGCAGCGCCTGCGCGGTGGCCAGATAACCCAGCATCGAGGCAAAAGCGGCAATCAGCGGCGCGGAGAGCATCATCCACCACAGCGTGCTGTTCAGCATGTTTTCGCCGTTGCCCTGCTTGTCGAGATAGAGCGGAATACCGGCGCGTTTCAGGCTTTGCGTTACCAGGCTTAACAGCACGCAGAGCACGATAAAGCACAGTCGGCCCAGCGTATTGGAAAACTCGCGGTCGTTGAGATTATCGAAGGTAATCAGCGCCATAATCAGCGGCACTACCAGCCAGATCGACAGCGAGTAATAGCGCAACGCGCGAGAAACGCGGCGCTGCGGCCAGTTGAAATGGGTGATGAACAGCCCTTTCGGGTGCGCCAGATAGTGGCTGATCATAAACAGCCACAGCACCGGCAGCGTGGCGGTCACGCCATCACCAATGGCCACGGCTATCGGGAACGGCCACGCGCTTTGCAGGCCGAAACCCAGCGCCGCCCACAGCACGGGCAGGGGTAGGGCGACCAGAATCGACCAGAAAACCGTGCGCGCCGTCAGCGAGAATTGATCCTGCGTGACCTTGCCCACGCGGCTGCTGGCGCGATCGAGGAAATTATAATAGTGGCGACGCGAACTGATGCTGACAATCACCAGAATCAGCGCGCCGAACAGCGGCATCAGCGTCTCTTTGCTGGTCACCATCATCACCGACGCCTTGCCGAGCTGCGAAAGAGTGTCCAGCGACAGCAGGCGATTCAGGTCGTGCATGGTTTGCAGCGGATAAGTAAAGCTCAACGGGCTGACGTCGGCGACCCAGAACAGATAGCGGTGCGCGGCGTCGTTGATATCTTTAAGCGCGTCGACCAGCTGGGTATTGGCGACTTTCAGCTTGGTCAGCTCGAGGATTTGCGAATCGCAGCCTGAAAGCAGCGAGTTCAGCAGGTCAGCCTGCGTCTTCAGCTGGGCCTGCAAAATTCGCTGCTGCGCGGCGCTTAGCGGCTGTCCGTCATCCTGTCGGCCTTGACGATACTGCTGCTGTTTGCCGAGCAAATCTTCATAGTGCAGACGCTGCACGCGCAGCTGGCCCATCTCGCTGTCGAGCTGCTGCGGTTTCGGCATTTCGGGCAGCTTGGCGACCTGCGCGCGCAGGGTTTCACCCAGCAGCGGCGAGGCGTCCAGCCACTGTGACTGCTCGCGAATGGTGCTCAACGCCTGACGAACCTGCAAGGTTTGCGCCGCGGCCTGACGTTGCTGGGAAGAGATGAGATCCATGCGCTGCGCCTGCTGATTCAGCGCCAGCGACAGTTCGCGGTTGGCCTGCAACTGCTCGGAAATCGATTTTGGCTGCTCGCCGCTTTGCTCGGCCAGCTGCTCGGTTTTCTCAAGCGCCGTTTCGGCCTCTTTCTGCCGCTGGCTGTTGAGATTGTTGCGCAGCGTTTGTAGCTGTTCGTCGAGGCGATCGTGGCGCGTTTTATAGAGTTCAGCGCGAATCCGCGACAGTTCCTGACGATTACTGGCAGAAAGTTGCGCCAGCTCGAGCTCGTCAACGCGGGCTTTACGCGCGGAAGACTCGGCCTGTAAGGCTTTCAGCTTGGCTTGTGCCAACGCGGTATTATTATTGCTGAAACTTTGCAGCCGTTGATCGACGTCGGCCAGCGCATTGCGGGCCTCGGACTGCTGCTGCGGAAGCTGGCTTAACGAATCGGAGATATCGCGCGAGCGGTCCTGCTCCTGACGCAGCTGGCGCGCCTCTTCCAGCAGCTGGCTGCTGACCTGCAAAATCTGCTGATCGAGTTCTGCGCTGGAGAGGGTTTCATCGACCGGCAGCGGTTTATCGGTTTGCGCTTTCAGCTCCTGACGCAGGCTTTGCGTCAGGCGCGGGAAATCGTCGATAACCGTTTGATATTGCCCGGAACGCGCGAGGGAGGCGCGGGAATCGCTCAGCCAGTTAATGGCATTTTGCAACGCCTCAACGATCTGCGCCTGGTTGGCCGACTCCTTGTTGGCTTCGGCTTGTTTCAACTCCTGCTGGAGCTGGTCTTCTGATAGTGCAGCGTTGGCGCACAAAGGCAGCGCCAACAGCAAACTCACCAACAGTGAGGGGATCAGGCGCACTGACTCTTTCCTTTCAACAATCTTGCGGGCTTAAATTACGACGTCTGGCGAAACGGTTTCTTCGGTTTTCGATACACGCAGCGCTTCGGCAAAAGGTTCGCCCATGCGGGTCACCGTGCCGTTTTTCAGCTGGGGTACAAAGGTAATCTGGTTGGCGGCAAACAGGTTGATCACCGTTGAGCCGAGTTTAAAGCGGCCCATTTCCTGACCTTTTTCCAGTGCGATAGCGCCTTCGGCACCCGTAGCAGGATAGGTCCAGCGCTTGATCACGCCTTCGCGCGGCGGGGTAATTTGACCTGCCCACACGGTTTCAATGCTGCCGACGATCGTTGCGCCAACCAGAATCTGCACCATCGGGCCGAATTCGGTATCAAACACGCAGATTACGCGCTCGTTACGGGCAAAAAGATTAGGCACGTTGGCCGCCGTCAGCGGGTTCACGGAGAACAGGTCGCCGGGCACGTAAGTCATTTCACGCAGCACGCCGTCGCACGGCATGTGAACGCGGTGATAGTCGCGTGGCGCGAGGTATGTAGTGGCAAACTGGCCTTCCTTGAACTTTTCTGCCAGCTGATAGTTACCCGCCAGCAGCGCTTCAAGGCTGTAGAAATGGCCTTTTGCCTGGAACAGTTTGTCATCGACAATCGCGCCGAGCTGGCTCACCGCGCCGTCGGCAGGCAGGCAGAGCATGTCGAGCCCGCTCACTACCGGACGCGCGCCCGCACGCAAAGGGCGGACGAAGAAATCGTTAAAGGTCGCGTAGGCCGAGAATTTCGGGTCCTGCGCTTCTTTCATGTCAACCTTGTAATAGCTGGCAAACGCTTTGATAACCCACTGGGTCAGCATCGCGGCGCGGCGCTCGGCGCCCCAGCCGGCTAAACGTGTAAGTCCTTGCTTAGGAAGCAGATATTGTAATTTTATTTTGAATTTTTCTAACACGGGAAGACCTTCTCGTTACCTTTGGCACTCAGGGTGACAAAGCGATGAAAATAAAACGGGCGGCAAATGCGCCCGAAGATTCTAAAGTAACTGACAGCAATTATTAGAGGCTGTCGAAATTTTTACGCGTTTTTACATCGACCATGCTTTCGAGAATGCGGTGATAGTTATCGAAACGCTCCTCGGCAATCTCGCCTTTGTCGACGGCTTCACGAATCGCACAGCCCGGATCGCTGCCATGTTTGCAGTCGCGGAACTTGCAATAGCCCAGATACGGACGGAATTCGACGAAGCCCTGCGTGATTTGTTCGGCGGCCAAATGCCACAGGCCAAATTCGCGCACGCCCGGGGAGTCGATGACATCGCCGCCGTGCTGGAAATGGTACAAGCGCGCGGCGGTGGTGGTGTGCTGACCCAAACCGGAGTTGTCGGAGACGTCATTCACCAGAATCTGCTTCTCTTCCGGCGGCAGCAATGCGTTGAGCAGGCTGGATTTACCCACGCCCGACTGGCCCGCAAAGATGCTGATACGCCCGGTCAGCGCGGCAATAAACTCTTCCATGCCTTCGCCGGTATAGCTCGACACTTCCAGCACGCGGTAATTGATGTGGCGATAGATATCCATCATCTGCGCGACAAATTTGCGGCTTTCGTCGTCAAGCAGGTCGATTTTGTTGAGCACGATCAGTGGCTCGACTTCGACCGTTTCACAGGCTACCAGATAGCGGTCGATAATATTGAGAGACAGCTCGGGAAGAATGGCAGAGACGATCACAATCTGATCGATGTTGGCGGCGATAGGTTTTACGCCGTCGTAGAAATCGGGACGCGTCAGCACCGACGTGCGTTCGTGCACGGCTTCAACGATGCCTTTTACGCTGGCGTTCTCGCCGGAGCGCCACACGACGCGGTCTCCGGTTACCAGCGAACGGATGGTCCGACGGATGTTACAGCGATGCTGGCTGCCGTCGGAAGCTTCAACGTCGGCGTGCATCCCGAAACGGCTAATAACGATGCCTTCTTGCGGCTCGCCGTGCAGGGAGTCGTCTAGCTCTTTCCGCTTGTCCGTTTTAGTTAAACGGCGTTCGTGGTTGGCGTTAACGCGACGTTGTTGCCCTTTTGACAGTTTTATCTTAGTCACTGCGCCTCACTTGACTGGCTTTAATCGCTCGTTGCGACCAAAACGACTATGATACCAGCTATTTCGTATTAATTAACCGTTGTGGGACTTTTCATAACTGGAGCCTGTATGTCTGTAAGTGATAACAACCTCATCTGGATCGACCTGGAAATGACCGGCCTCAATCCCGAGCGCGACCGAATCATTGAAATCGCTACCTTAGTTACCGATGCCAACCTGAACGTGCTGGCCGAAGGGCCGGTGATGGCGGTGCATCAGTCCGACGCGCAGCTGGCGTTAATGGATGACTGGAATGTGAATACTCACACCGGCAGCGGGCTGGTGGAAAGAGTGAAGGCCAGTCAATTTGATGAAAACAGCGCGCAGCAAAAGACTATCGACTTCCTGAAGCAGTGGGTGCCGGCGGGCAAATCGCCTATCTGCGGCAACAGCATCGGGCAGGATCGCCGTTTTCTGTTCAAGTACATGCCTGAATTGGAAGCCTATTTCCACTACCGTTATCTGGATGTCAGCACGCTGAAAGAGCTGGCGCGCCGCTGGAAGCCGGAAATTCTCGACGGCTTTACCAAACAGGGAACGCATCAGGCGATGGACGATATTCGCGAATCGGTGGCCGAGCTGGCCTACTATCGCGAACATTTTATTAAATTGTGATGCAGAGCTAAAATATTTTAGGCGGCTTAAAACGTCGATAATCTCTCGTTTTTGCTGGTTAAATGCGCACTCTGCTCTTTTAATCAGCACTTGAACGAAATATTGAATAAAAACGGTTTTTTTTGTGAAAGGGGGCTTGCGGCGTTAAAGATTTCTCGTATAATGCGCACCCCGTACCGATGAAGAATTCGTTTAGATGATTTCGTCGTTATGCAGAGCGGGAATAGCTCAGTTGGTAGAGCACGACCTTGCCAAGGTCGGGGTCGCGAGTTCGAGTCTCGTTTCCCGCTCCAA
>NZ_JAWUEA010000004.1:0-26872 GCF_036663475.1 Rouxiella sp. T17
AACATGGTTGTTACCCTGATCCACCCAATCGCAATGGACGACGGCCTGCGTTTCGCAATCCGTGAAGGCGGCCGTACTGTTGGCGCTGGTGTTGTTGCTAAAGTTATCGCTTAATCGCTGATAACGTTGGTGATCTAAAAGAGGGTGCTTAGGCACCCTTTTTTTATGCCTGTTTTTTACGAACAGCTCAAACTCGCCGCAATGTAAATTTCGTTAATCGTATTTGAAATAAAAACTATTCTCATTTACAGTTGCGTGAATTGTTTAAATATTGAGTTAGAGTATGTACGTCTGTTTGTGTAATGCAGTCACTGACAAAGTGATCCGAAAAGTCATCCGGCAGCATCAGCCACAAACGATGAAAGAGCTTCGCCAACTGGTGCCGATTGGCACCGACTGTGGTAAGTGTATCCGGCAAGCCAGAGAGATTCTGGTGGAGGAGCAGGAGAACACCACCTATATCATCGAAGTCGCCTGATAAATAGTAGGGTTATTTCTTTCCCTCTTTGCTGAGTGGTTCTACACTTCATAGAACTACAGCGGAGGGCATTCCTATGAAAGGCGATACCAAAATGATTTCGCACCTTAACAAGCTGCTAGGAAATGAGCTCGTTGCCATCAATCAGTACTTTCTCCACGCTAGAATGTTCAAGAACTGGGGTTTGATGCGACTTAACGGCATCGAATACCACGAATCCATCGATGAAATGAAACACGCCGATATTTATATCGAACGTATCCTGTTTCTTGAAGGCCTCCCAAATCTACAAGATCTCGGCAAGCTTAATATTGGCGAAGACGTTGAGGAAATGCTCAAGTCCGATCTGGTTCTTGAGCTCGACGGCGCGCGCGATATGCGTGAGGCCATCGCCTATGCCGACTCCATTCACGACTATGTCAGTCGTGATCTCATGATTACTATTCTGGCCGAAGAAGAACATCATATTGACTGGATTGAAACCGAGGTCGATTTGATTGCGCGCATCGGCATTCAGAACTACATCCAGACTCAAATAAAAGAAGATTCCAAAAAAGCACAGCACTAGCTCACGCAACCCTTATAAAGTCAGCGTGACGCAGAATACGCATCGTGAATCAGCCAGGCTGTAGACTTGCTGGCTGATATAAATGGCGCCGCCGCTAGCCGCCAGAAAGGGACCAAACGGGATCTCTCCTTTATTACGCAGTAAAACGAAGCGCGCAACATAGGCAATAATCCCCGTTATCGAGGCATAGACTGCAACAAAAGGCAGACATTCCCATCCCAGCCAGGCACCCAATGCCGCCATAAGTTTAAAATCGCCGTAACCTAACCCCTCTTTTTTGGTCACTCGTTTGATAAGCCAATAGAGTGTCCACAAACTCAGATAGCCTCCGACTGCACCAAAAATAGCGCTCGCCAGATATTGCGGGTTGAAAACGGCGTGCAGCAGTAAACCAATCCACAACAATGAAAGCGTGAGTCGGTCTGGTAACTGATAGCGCGTCAGGTCGGTATAGGTTAGTGCGAGCAAAAAGCCCACCAGAATTGCACAGGTAATAATTTTATAACCATGCGCAAGGCTAAGCTGATAAAGGTCGTTTAACACATTGAATCCTTTGTGATGAGGGAAGATGAGCCGTCAGGGAGACAAAGGATAGGCTTTCGCCCACTGCAAACAATCCTAAAACGCTTGGTTAACAAACGTTCATTTTGTTATGCGGGATGGCGCGCAAAAAATTCGGTGATTGGGCAGGGGAGGGCAAGAGAGTACGAAATAAACGCACTTTATTGTGAGGAACGGGTTGCTTCCTGTGTTCAGTTACGTATAATGCGCGGGCTTACCTAATCTTGGTAAGCCTAATTCGATAAGAATTAGTTGTCAGGCAAAATAATCGTCTGGCAAACAATACTCCCGATATGGGGGTTATGTGAAGAACGATTACACTCTCCCATCAATCGAAATGGGAATGAGGAGTAATCATTTTACGTTTAAAATAATTGGAGCTCTGGTCTCATGCAGAACCAAAGAATCCGTATCCGCCTGAAAGCGTTTGATCATCGTCTGATTGATCAATCAACTGCGGAAATCGTTGAGACCGCGAAGCGCACTGGTGCGCAAGTTCGTGGTCCAATCCCGCTGCCGACCCGCAAAGAGCGCTTTACCATTCTGATTTCTCCGCACGTCAATAAAGATGCGCGCGATCAGTATGAGATTCGCACTCACAAGCGTCTGGTTGACATCGTTGAGCCAACCGAGAAAACCGTTGATGCTCTGATGCGTCTGGATCTGGCTGCTGGTGTAGACGTGCAGATCAGCCTGGGTTAATCAGGGTCAT
Source organism: Rouxiella sp. T17 (assembly GCF_036663475.1). Lineage (NCBI taxonomy): Bacteria > Pseudomonadati > Pseudomonadota > Gammaproteobacteria > Enterobacterales > Yersiniaceae > Rouxiella > Rouxiella sp. T17. The sequence continues at coordinate 2,320 of NZ_JAWUEA010000004.1, forward strand.
TGAGCGATTGAGAGGTTGAAACAATGATTGGTTTAGTCGGTAAGAAAGTGGGTATGACTCGTATCTTCACAGAAGATGGCGTTTCTATCCCTGTAACCGTTATCGAAATTGAAGCAAACCGCGTTACTCAGATCAAAGATCTGGAAAACGACGGTTACCGTGCTGTTCAGGTTACCACTGGTAGCAAAAAAGCTAACCGTGTAACCAAACCAGAAGCGGGTCACTTCGCTAAAGCTGGCGTAGAAGCTGGCCGTGGTTTGTGGGAATTCCGTCTTGCAGAAGGCGAAGAGTTCACTGCAGGTCAAGACATTAGCGTTGAAATTTTCGCAGACGTTAAGAAAGTAGACGTTACTGGTACATCTAAAGGTAAAGGTTTCGCGGGTACTGTTAAACGCTGGAACTTCCGTACTCAAGATGCTACGCACGGTAACTCCTTGTCTCACCGCGTTCCGGGTTCTATCGGTCAGAACCAGACTCCGGGCAAAGTGTTCAAAGGCAAGAAAATGGCAGGCCAACTGGGTAACGAGCGTGTAACCGTTCAAAGCCTGGACGTAGTACGTGTTGACGCTGAGCGCAACCTGCTGCTGGTCAAGGGTGCTGTTCCGGGTGCTACCGGTGGCAACCTGATCGTTAAACCTGCTGTTAAGGCTTAACGTCGAGGAGATAGGAATGGAATTAGTAGTGAAAGACGCGCAGAGCGCGCTGACTGTTTCCGAAACTACCTTCGGGCGTGATTTCAATGAAGCGCTGGTACACCAGGTTGTTGTTGCTTACGCAGCAGGTGCCCGTCAAGGTACCCGTGCTCAGAAGACCCGTGCCGAAGTAACTGGTTCTGGAAAGAAACCATGGCGTCAGAAAGGTACTGGCCGTGCGCGTGCAGGTTCTGTTAAGAGCCCAATCTGGCGTTCGGGTGGTGTGACCTTTGCTGCAAAGCCACAGGACCACAGTCAAAAAGTAAACAAAAAGATGTACCGCGGCGCGCTGAAAAGCATTCTGTCCGAACTGGTACGTCAAGATCGTTTGATCATTGTCGAGAAGTTCTCTGTAGAAGCGCCTAAAACTAAGCTGCTGGCACAGAAACTGAAAGACATGGCTCTGGAAGACGTGCTGATTGTAACCGGCGAAGTCGACGAGAATCTGTTCCTGGCCGCACGTAACCTGTACAAGGTTGACGTTCGCGATGTAGCAGGTATCGATCCAGTAAGCCTGATCGCCTTCGACAAAGTCGTTATGACTGCTGATGCTGTGAAGCAGGTTGAGGAGATGCTGGCATGATTCGTGAAGAACGTCTGCTGAAAGTGCTGCGCGCGCCGCACGTTTCTGAAAAAGCGTCCGCTGCGATGGAAAAGAATAACACCATCGTACTCAAAGTTGCCCTCGACGCGACCAAAGCAGAAATCAAAGCTGCGGTTAAGAAGCTGTTTGAAGTCGAAGTCGAAGTCGTTAACACTTTGCTGGTTAAAGGCAAGTCTAAACGTCAGGGTCAGCGTGTTGGTCGTCGTAGCGACTGGAAAAAAGCTTACGTCACCCTGAAAGAAGGCCAGAATCTGGACTTCATCAGCGGCGCAGAGTAAGTCGGAGGAGTAAGCACAATGGCAATTGTTAAATGTAAACCTACATCTCCGGGTCGTCGCCACGTTGTTAAAGTGGTTAACCCTGAGCTGCACAAGGGTAAACCTTTTGCTCCGCTGCTTGAGAAATTAAGCAAAAGCGGTGGCCGTAACAACAATGGCCGTATCACCACCCGTCATATCGGTGGTGGCCACAAGCAACATTATCGTCTGGTTGACTTCAAACGCAACAAAGACGGTGTAGCTGCAGTGGTTGAGCGTCTGGAGTACGATCCGAACCGTTCCGCGAACATCGCGCTGGTTCTGTACAAAGACGGCGAACGCCGTTACATCCTGGCGCCGAAAGGCCTGAAAGTGGGTGACCAGATCCAATCTGGCGTTGATGCTGCAATCAAAGTGGGTAACACCCTTCCGATGCGCAACATCCCAGTTGGTTCAACGGTTCACAACGTAGAAATGAAACCAGGTAAAGGCGGCCAGCTGGCTCGTTCTGCTGGTGCCTACGTTCAGATCGTTGCCCGCGATGGTTCCTACGTAACTCTGCGTCTGCGCTCTGGCGAAATGCGTAAAGTTCAGATCGATTGCCGCGCCACCATGGGTGAAGTCGGTAACTCTGAACATATGCTTCGCGTTCTGGGTAAAGCAGGTGCTGCACGTTGGCGTGGTATTCGCCCTACCGTTCGCGGTACTGCGATGAACCCAGTCGATCACCCACACGGTGGTGGTGAGGGTAAAAACTTTGGTAAACACCCAGTAACACCATGGGGCGTTCAGACCAAAGGTAAGAAAACCCGTAGCAACAAGCGTACTGACAAGTTCATTGTACGCCGCCGTAGCAAAAAATAATTAGAGGATAAGCCATGCCACGTTCTCTCAAGAAAGGTCCTTTTATTGACCTGCACTTGCTGAAGAAGGTAGAGAAAGCGGTGGAAAGCGGAGACAAGAAGCCTTTGCGCACTTGGTCCCGTCGTTCAACGATCTTTCCTAACATGATCGGTTTGACCATCGCTGTCCATAATGGTCGTCAGCACGTACCAGTGTTTGTTTCCGATGAAATGGTCGGTCACAAGCTGGGTGAATTCGCGCCGACTCGTACTTATCGCGGCCATGCGGCTGATAAAAAAGCTAAAAAGCGCTAAGGTAGGAGGAAGAGATGGAAACTATAGCTAAACATCGCCACGCTCGTTCTTCTGCTCAGAAGGTCCGCCTTGTTGCAGACCTGATCCGCGGTAAGAAAGTGTCGCAAGCTCTGGAAACTTTGGCCTACACCAACAAGAAAGCTGCTGGTCTGGTTAAGAAGGTGCTGGAGTCTGCCATTGCTAACGCAGAACACAACGATGGCGCTGACATCGATGATCTGAAAGTCTCGAAGATTTTCGTAGACGAAGGCCCAAGCATGAAGCGTATTATGCCGCGTGCTAAAGGTCGTGCAGATCGCATTCTGAAGCGCACCAGCCACATTACTGTGGTTGTGTCCGATCGCTGAGACTCTGGAGACTAGCAATGGGTCAGAAAGTACATCCTAATGGTATTCGCCTAGGTATTGTCAAACCTTGGAATTCCACTTGGTATGCAAATACCAAAGAATTCGCTGACAACCTGGACAGCGACTTTAAAGTTCGTCAATTCTTGACTAAAGAATTGTCGAAAGCTTCCGTTTCTCGCATCGTTATCGAGCGTCCAGCGAAGAGCATCCGTGTGACTATTCACACCGCTCGTCCTGGCATCGTTATCGGCAAGAAAGGTGAAGATGTCGAAAAACTGCGTAAGGTAGTAGCTGGTATTGCCGGCGTTCCTGCGCAGATTAACATCGCCGAGATCCGTAAACCGGAGCTGGACGCTAAATTGGTTGCTGACAGCATCACTTCACAGCTGGAACGTCGCGTTATGTTCCGTCGTGCTATGAAGCGTGCTGTACAGAACGCAATGCGTCTGGGCGCTAAAGGTATCAAAGTTGAAGTAAGCGGCCGCCTTGGCGGTGCTGAAATCGCGCGTACCGAATGGTACCGTGAAGGTCGTGTTCCACTGCATACTCTGCGTGCGGATATCGATTACAACACATCTGAAGCGCACACCACTTATGGTGTAATCGGCGTTAAGGTATGGATCTTCAAAGGTGAGATCCTGGGTGGTATGGCTGCAGTTGAACAACCGGAACCGGCTGCTCAACCTAAAAAGCAGCAGCGTAAAGGCCGCAAGTAAGGAGAGTCGCTGATGTTACAACCAAAGCGTACAAAATTCCGTAAGGTGCACAAAGGCCGCAACCGTGGTCTTGCGCAAGGTACGGATGTGAGCTTCGGCACTTACGGTCTGAAAGCTGTTGGCCGTGGTCGCCTGACTGCTCGTCAAATTGAAGCAGCACGTCGTGCGATGACCCGTGCAGTTAAGCGTCAAGGTAAGATCTGGATCCGAGTATTCCCGGACAAACCGATCACCGAGAAGCCACTTGAAGTTCGTATGGGTAAAGGTAAGGGTAACGTGGAGTATTGGGTTGCCCTGATCCAACCTGGTAAAGTCCTGTACGAGATGGACGGTGTGCCTGAAGAGCTGGCGCGTGAAGCATTCCAGCTTGCAGCAGCGAAACTGCCTATTAAAACCACCTTTGTAACTAAGACGGTGATGTAATGAAAGCAAAAGAGCTGCGTGAAAAAAGCGTGGAAGAGCTGAACACCGAGCTTCTGAACCTGTTGCGTGAGCAGTTTAACCTGCGCATGCAAACGGCCAGCGGCCAGCTGCAGCAAACACACACGTTGAAGCAAGTGCGTCGTGACGTTGCACGTGTTAAGACTTTACTGACTGAGAAGGCGGGCGCGTAATGAGTGACAAGATCCGTACTCTGCAAGGTCGTGTGATCAGTGACAAGATGGAAAAATCTATCGTTGTTGCGATTGAGCGTTTCGTGAAGCACCCAATCTACGGTAAATTCATCAAGCGTACGACTAAGCTCCACGTACATGACGAGAACAATGAATGCGGTATCGGCGACGTCGTTGAAATTAGCGAATGCCGTCCGCTGTCTAAGACTAAATCTTGGACACTGGTTCGCGTTGTAGAGAAAGCGATTCTGTAATAGAATCTGCCTCTCGAAAATAAATGTACGGCTCAAAACCTGGGCCGTATATTTTTTCTACCCATAATGAGAAACCGGTGTTATAATGCCGCGCCCTCATTTGTGGGGATTTCTATATGGCCTATTGTTTAGGTCTTATAAGTTGTAGTTGACATTAGCGGAGCACTAACATGATCCAAGAACAGACTATGCTGACCGTGGCCGACAACTCCGGTGCACGTCGCGTAATGTGTATCAAGGTTCTGGGTGGCTCGCACCGTCGCTACGCAGGCGTTGGCGATATCATCAAAATTACCATCAAGGAAGCAATTCCACGTGGTAAGGTGAAAAAAGGCGACGTGCTGAAGGCGGTAGTGGTGCGCACCAAGAAGGGTGTTCGTCGCCCGGACGGTTCTGTCATTCGCTTCGATGGTAATGCATGCGTTATTTTAAATAATAACAGCGAGCAGCCAATCGGCACGCGTATTTTTGGGCCGGTAACTCGTGAACTGCGTAATGAGAAGTTCATGAAAATTATCTCTCTGGCACCAGAAGTACTCTAAGGAGCGAACCATGGCAGCGAAAATCCGTCGTGATGACGAAGTTATCCTGCTTACCGGCAAAGATAAAGGTAAGCGTGGTAAAGTAAAAAATGTCCTGTCTTCTGGCAAGGTCATTGTTGAAGGTATCAACCTGGTTAAGAAACATCAGAAGCCTGTACCGGCCCTGAACCAACCAGGTGGCATCGTTGAAAAAGAAGCTGCAATTCAGGTTTCTAACGTTGCGATCTTCAACACGGCAACCGGTAAGGCTGACCGTGTAGGCTTTAGATTCGAAGACGGCAAAAAAGTCCGTTTCTTCAAGTCTAACAGCGAAACTATCAAGTAATTTGGAGTAGTACGATGGCGAAACTGCATGATTACTACAAAGACGATGTCGTAAATAAACTCATGACCGAGTTTAATTACAATTCTGTCATGCAAGTCCCTCGGGTCGAGAAGATCACCCTGAACATGGGTGTTGGTGAAGCGATCGCTGATAAGAAACTGCTGGATAACGCAGCAGCTGACTTGGCAGCAATCTCCGGCCAAAAGCCGTTCATCACCAAAGCACGCAAATCAGTTGCAGGCTTCAAAATCCGTCAGGGCTATCCGATCGGCTGTAAAGTAACCCTGCGTGGCGAACGCATGTGGGAATTCTTTGAGCGTCTGATCTCTATTGCTGTACCGCGTATCCGTGACTTCCGTGGCTTGTCCGCCAAGTCATTCGATGGCCGTGGTAACTACAGCATGGGCGTGCGTGAACAGATCATCTTCCCGGAAATCGACTATGACAAAGTCGATCGCGTTCGTGGTTTGGATATTACCATCACCACTACTGCGAAATCCGATGATGAAGGCCGCGCTCTGCTGGCTGCCTTTAACTTCCCGTTCCGCAAGTAAGGTAGGGTTACTAATGGCTAAGCAATCCATGAAAGCACGCGAAGTCAAGCGCGTGAAACTGGCTGACAAATTCTTCGCTAAACGCGTTGAGTTAAAAGCAACTATCTCTAACGTGAACGCTTCCGACGAAGATCGTTGGGATGCCGTTCTTAAGCTGCAGACTCTGCCGCGTGATTCCAGCCCGTCTCGTCAGCGTAACCGCTGCCGTCAAACTGGTCGTCCGCACGCTTTCTTGCGGAAGTTCGGGTTGAGCCGTATTAAGGTCCGTGAAGCCGCCATGCGCGGTGAAATTCCGGGTCTTAAAAAGGCTAGCTGGTAATTGTCACCAATTGAATCACGGGAGTAATGACAGATGAGCATGCAAGATCCGATCGCGGATATGCTGACCCGTATCCGTAACGGTCAGGCCGCGAACAAAGTTGCGGTCACCATGCCTTCCTCTAAGCTGAAATTGGCTATCGCCAACGTGCTTAAAGAAGAAGGCTACATTGAAGAATTTAAAATCGAAGGCGACGCCAAACCTGAACTGGAATTAGTACTGAAGTACTTCCAGGGCAAGGCTGTGGTAGAGAGCATTCAACGAATCAGCCGTCCTGGCCTGCGCATCTACAAGAAAAAAGATGAGCTGCCAAAGGTTATGGCCGGTTTGGGTATCGCTGTTATTTCTACCTCTAAAGGTGTTATGACTGATCGTGCAGCTCGCCAGGCTGGTCTTGGTGGCGAGATTATCTGCTACGTAGCTTAATCGGGAGGAAAGCATGTCTCGTGTTGCAAAAGCACCCGTCGTCATTCCTGCCGGCGTAGAGGTAAAACTCAACGGTCAGGTTATTTCGATTAAGGGTAAAAACGGCGAGCTGTCTCGTACTATCCATGACGCCGTTGAAGTTAAACAGGAAGATAACGCTCTGACCTTCGGTCCGCGCGAAGGCTTCGCAAACGCATGGGCCCAAGCGGGTACCACGCGCGCACTGTTGAACTCAATGGTTATAGGTGTTACCGACGGCTTCACTAAAAAGCTTCAATTGGTTGGTGTTGGTTATCGTGCTGCCATTAAAGGCAACGCGGTGAGTTTAGCTCTTGGCTTCTCTCACCCAGTCGAACACCAGCTGCCGGCAGGCATTACTGCAGAATGTCCAACTCAAACTGAAATCGTACTGAAAGGTGCTGATAAGCAGGTGATTGGTCAAGTTGCTGCAGATTTACGTGCCTACCGTCGTCCTGAGCCTTATAAAGGCAAAGGTGTCCGTTACGCCGACGAAGTCGTGCGTACCAAAGAGGCTAAGAAGAAGTAAGGTAACACTATGGATAAGAAATCTGCTCGTATCCGTCGTGCGACCCGCGCACGCCGCAAGCTCAAAGAACTGGGTGCGACACGACTGGTGGTACATCGTACCCCGCGTCATATTTACGCACAGGTGATTGCACCAAACGGTTCCGAAGTATTAGTTGCTGCTTCTACAGTAGAAAAAACTATTACTGAGCAATTGAAGTATACCGGTAACAAAGATGCCGCAACTGCTGTAGGTAAGGCAATTGCTGAACGCGCATTGGAAAAAGGGATTTCGAAAGTATCCTTTGACCGTTCCGGTTTCCAATATCATGGTCGAGTCCAGGCACTGGCAGATGCTGCCCGTGAAGCTGGCCTTCAGTTCTAAGGTAGAGGTGTAAGATGTCACACATCGAAAAACAAGCTGGCGAACTGCAGGAAAAGCTGATCGCGGTAAACCGCGTATCCAAAACCGTAAAAGGTGGCCGTATTTTCAGCTTTACCGCACTGACAGTAGTTGGTGATGGTAACGGTCGCGTTGGTTTTGGCTACGGCAAAGCACGCGAAGTTCCGGCAGCGATCCAGAAAGCGATGGAGAAAGCCCGTCGCAACATGTTGAACGTCGCGCTGAACAGCGGCACCCTGCAGCACCCTGTTAAAGGTGCTCACACGGGTTCTCGCGTGTTCATGCAGCCGGCTTCAGAAGGTACCGGTATTATCGCCGGTGGTGCAATGCGCGCCGTCCTGGAAGTCGCAGGGGTACACAACGTATTAGCCAAGGCTTATGGTTCTACTAACCCGATTAACGTGGTTCGTGCAACTATCGCAGCTCTGGAAGATATGAAGTCCCCAGAAATGGTCGCTGCCAAGCGTGGTAAGTCCGTCGAAGAAATTCTAGGGAAATAACCATGGCAAAGACTATTAAAGTAACTCAAACAAAAAGCAGCATCGGTCGTTTGCCGAAACATAAGCAAACTTTGACTGGTTTAGGTCTGCGTCGTATTGGTCACACTGTAGAACGTGAAGATACACCTTCAGTTCGCGGCATGATCAATCTGGTTTCCTACATGGTTAAGGTTGAGGAGTAAGAGATGCGTTTAAATACTCTGTCTCCGGCTGACGGTGCCAAGCAGGCGCCAAGGCGTGTAGGTCGTGGTATTGGTTCTGGCCTGGGTAAAACCGGCGGCCGTGGTCACAAAGGTCAGAACTCACGTTCTGGCGGTGGCGTACGTCGCGGGTTCGAAGGTGGTCAGATGCCTTTATATCGTCGTTTGCCGAAATTCGGCTTCACCTCTCGCAAAGCGATGATCACGGCAGAAGTTCGTCTGTCTGAACTTGCTCTTGTTGAAGGCGACGTTATCGACCTGAACACGCTGAAAGCCGCTAACGTAGTTGGTATCCAGATCGAATTCGTGAAAGTAATCCTTTCAGGCGAAGTCGCTCGTCCGGTTACCATACGTGGTCTGCGTGTCACCAAAGGCGCTCGTGTTGCTATCGAAGCTGCTGGCGGTAAAATAGAGGAATAAGTAGCAGATGGCTAAGCAACCGGGATTAGATTTTCAAAGTGCTAAAGGTGGACTTGGCGAGCTGAAGCGCAGACTTTTGTTTGTTATCGGTGCGCTGATTGTTTTCCGTATCGGCTCTTTTATTCCGATCCCTGGTATTGATGCCACTGTACTTGCTAAATTGCTCGAACAGCAAAGAGGCACCATCATTGAAATGTTTAACATGTTCTCTGGTGGTGCTCTTAGCCGTGCTTCGATCTTTGCTCTGGGAATCATGCCGTATATTTCGGCATCGATTATTATCCAGCTGTTAACGGTGGTTCATCCAGCGCTGGCAGAAATAAAGAAAGAAGGGGAGGCTGGCCGTCGCAAGATTAGCCAGTACACCCGCTACGGTACGCTAGTGTTGGCCGTATTCCAGTCAATCGGTATTGCTACCGGTTTACCGAATATGCCTGGTATGCAGGGCCTGGTGTTAAATCCAGGCTTTGCGTTCTACTTTACTGCAGTCGTGAGCTTGGTTACCGGAACGATGTTCCTGATGTGGCTGGGTGAGCAGATTACTGAACGTGGTATCGGTAACGGTATTTCGATTATAATCTTTGCTGGTATTGTAGCGGGTCTCCCGCCGGCAGTTGCCCACACAATCGAACAGGCTAGACAAGGCGACCTGCACTTCCTCCTGTTGCTGTTGGTTGCAGTATTAGTGTTTGCAGTGACGTTCTTTGTTGTGTTTATGGAACGTGGTCAACGTCGTATCGTCGTTAACTACGCCAAGCGTCAGCAAGGTCGTCGTGTTTATGCAGCACAGAGCACACACTTACCGTTGAAAGTGAATATGGCCGGCGTAATTCCTGCTATCTTTGCTTCCAGCATCATTCTGTTCCCGGCCACGATTGCATCTTGGTTCGGTGGCGGAACTGGTTGGAACTGGCTGACAACAATTTCGCTGTATTTGCAGCCTGGGCAACCGCTTTATGTGTTACTCTATGCTACTGCAATCATCTTCTTCTGTTTCTTTTATACTGCGTTGGTGTTTAACCCGCGTGAGACAGCAGATAACCTGAAGAAGTCCGGTGCATTTGTACCAGGAATTCGTCCGGGAGAGCAAACGGCGAAGTATATTGATAAAGTAATGACCCGCCTGACTTTGGTTGGTGCGCTGTATATTACTTTCATCTGCCTTATCCCGGAGTTCATGCGTGACGCAATGAAAGTTCCTTTCTACTTTGGCGGTACATCACTGCTCATCGTAGTTGTGGTCATCATGGACTTTATGGCTCAAGTGCAAACTCTGATGATGTCAAGTCAGTATGAGTCTGCGCTGAAGAAAGCAAACCTGAAAGGCTCTAACCGCTAATCTGGTGAGTTTGCGAAGTAACGGAGAGTAAAAATGAAAGTTCGTGCTTCCGTCAAGAAATTATGTCGTAACTGCAAAATAGTTAAGCGTAACGGTGTCGTTCGCGTAATCTGCAGCGCCGAGCCGAAGCATAAACAGCGTCAAGGCTGATTATCTCGCATATTTTTCTTGCAAAGTTGGGTTGAGCTGGCTAGATTAGCCAGCCAATCTTTTGTATGTAAGCTGCAACATTATTTGAGTATCCTGAAAACGGGCTTTTCAGAATGGTGTTGCCGTATATAAATAGTAGGAGTGCATAGTGGCCCGTATAGCAGGCATTAACATTCCTGATCAGAAACATACCGTGATCGCATTAACTTCGATCTACGGCATCGGTAAAACCCGCTCACAGGCTATCTGTGCTGCGTCTGGTATTGCCGAAAATGTGAAGATCAGAGAGCTGTCTGAAGAGCAAATCGAATTGCTGCGTGACGAAGTCGCCAAGTTCATTGTTGAAGGTGATCTGCGTCGTGAAGTCACCCTGAGCATCAAGCGTCTTATGGACCTTGGAACTTATCGTGGTTTGCGTCATCGTCGTGGTCTTCCAGTACGCGGTCAGCGTACCAAGACTAACGCACGTACCCGTAAGGGTCCGCGCAAACCGATCAAGAAATAATCGGGGTGATAGAATAAATGGCAAAGGCACCTGTTCGTACACGCAAGCGTGTAAGAAAACAAGTCTCTGACGGCGTGGCTCATATCCATGCGTCTTTCAACAACACCATTGTGACTATTACCGATCGTCAGGGTAATGCTTTGGGTTGGGCAACAGCTGGTGGTTCCGGTTTCCGTGGTTCTCGTAAATCCACTCCGTTCGCAGCTCAGGTTGCAGCAGAGCGCTGTGCAGATGCAGTGAAAGAGTACGGTATCAAGAATCTGGAAGTTATGGTTAAAGGACCTGGTCCTGGTCGTGAGTCTACTATCCGCGCGTTAAACGCGGCTGGTTTCCGCATCACTAATATTACTGATGTGACTCCTATCCCTCATAACGGTTGTCGTCCGCCGAAAAAGCGTCGCGTATAACGCTGCTTTTAGGATTGTTGGAGAGAGAAAATGGCAAGATATTTGGGTCCTAAGCTCAAGCTTAGCCGTCGTGAGGGCACAGATTTATTCCTTAAATCTGGTGTTCGCGCGATCGATACCAAGTGTAAGATTGATCAAGCTCCTGGTCAGCACGGTGCGCGTAAACCGCGTCTGTCTGACTATGGCGTGCAGTTACGTGAAAAGCAAAAAGTTCGCCGTACCTACGGTGTTCTGGAGCGTCAGTTCCGTAACTACTACCAAGAAGCAGCCCGCCTGAAGGGCAACACCGGTGAAAACCTGTTGCAACTTCTGGAAGGTCGTCTGGATAACGTTGTTTACCGTATGGGCTTCGGCGCTACGCGTGCAGAGTCACGTCAGCTGGTTAGCCACAAAGCTGTTATGGTAAATGGTCGCGTTGTCAACATCGCTTCTTATCAGGTATCTCCGAATGACGTTGTCAGCATCCGTGAGAAAGCTAAAAAGCAATCTCGCGTGAAGGCCGCTTTGGAGTTGGCTGAACAGCGTGAAAAGCCGACTTGGCTTGAAGTTGATGCTGCTAAGATGGAAGGTCAGTTCAAGCGTAAGCCTGAGCGTACCGATCTGTCAGCTGACATTAACGAACACCTGATCGTCGAGCTTTACTCTAAGTAAAGCTTAGTACCAAAGAGAGGACACAATGCAGGGTTCTGTGACAGAGTTTCTAAAACCGCGCCTGGTAGATATCGAGCAAGTCAGTTCGACGCACGCCAAGGTGACCCTTGAGCCTTTAGAACGTGGCTTTGGCCATACTTTAGGCAACGCACTGCGCCGTATTCTGCTTTCATCCATGCCGGGTTGCGCGGTGACCGAGGTTGAGATTGATGGTGTACTGCATGAGTACAGCACCAAAGAAGGCGTACAGGAAGATATCCTGGAAATCCTGCTCAACCTGAAAGGGCTGGCGGTGAGAGTTCAAGGGAAAGATGAAGTTATTCTTACCCTGAATAAGTCTGGCATTGGCCCTGTGACTGCAGCCGACATTACCCATGATGGTGATGTCGAAATCGTCAAGCCGCAACACGTTATCTGCCACCTGACCGATGAAAACGCTGCTATCAGCATGCGTATCAAAGTTCAGCGCGGTCGTGGTTATGTGCCGGCGTCTGCCCGAATTCATTCGGAAGAAGATGAGCGCCCAATTGGTCGTCTGTTAGTAGATGCATGCTACAGCCCTGTAGAGCGTATTGCCTACAATGTTGAAGCAGCGCGTGTAGAACAGCGTACTGATTTGGACAAGCTGGTTATCGAAATGGAAACCAACGGCACGATTGATCCTGAAGAGGCAATCCGTCGTGCGGCAACCATTCTTGCTGAACAACTTGAAGCTTTTGTTGATTTACGTGATGTACGTCAACCAGAAGTCAAAGAAGAGAAGCCGGAGTTCGATCCAATCCTGCTGCGCCCTGTTGACGATCTGGAATTGACTGTCCGCTCTGCTAACTGCCTCAAAGCAGAAGCAATCCACTACATCGGTGATCTGGTACAGCGTACCGAAGTTGAGCTTCTTAAGACGCCTAACTTAGGTAAAAAATCTCTTACCGAGATTAAAGACGTACTTGCTTCCCGTGGTTTGTCTCTGGGCATGCGCCTGGAAAACTGGCCACCTGCAAGTATTGCTGACGAGTAACCGGATCACAGGTTAAGGTTTTACTGAGAAGGATAAGGTCATGCGCCATCGTAAGAGTGGTCGTCAACTGAACCGTAACAGCAGCCACCGTACGGCTATGTTCCGTAACATGGCCGGCTCTTTGGTTCGTCATGAAATAATCAAGACGACCCTGCCGAAAGCGAAAGAGCTGCGTCGCGTTGTTGAGCCGCTGATTACTCTTGCCAAGACCGACAACGTTGCAAATCGTCGTCTGGCATTCGCCCGTACTCGTGATAACGAGATCGTGGCAAAACTGTTTAATGAACTGGGCCCGCGTTTCGCGAGCCGTGCCGGTGGTTACACTCGTATTCTGAAGTGTGGTTTCCGTGCAGGCGACAATGCGCCGATGGCATACATCGAGCTCGTTGATCGTGCAGCGTCAGAAGCAGAAGTAGCAACTGCTGAATAATCTGTAGATGCATGAAAAGACCGGGCGTTTTTGCCCGGTTTTTTTACGCCTAAATTTCGCCTTCCAATTTCCCCACTTTTATCCCACGCTTTTTGGTCCTTGCTCGTTTCTCTCACTCTTTTCCCTGCATTTCTCCTCTCGCTTTTACCCGATCGCTAATCTTGGCTTTAAGCCACTACGCTTTTCATTCTTACAGCGCTATGCTGTTTATCCGCGCGAATAATTAAAGGAGACAATGATGTTCCTCAGCGACGAATGGGCCGAAAGAAAAATTCTCGAAGCACAGCGCAAAGGCGAGTTTGATAATCTGCCTGGAGCAGGTTCTCCCTTAATTCTTGATGATGACAGCGGCGTGCCCCAAGAACTGCGTGTGGCTTATCGAATCCTTAAAAACGCAGGTTATGTGCCTGCCGAACTCCAGGATCGAAAAGAGGCGATCGACTTGCAGTTGCTGCTGAATCAGGTTGCCGAGGGTTCTGTAGATTACGCGCGGGCTGAAAAACGTCTCAAGGTTTTACGGCTGCGTCTTCAACAAGCTGGCATGAATACCGATTTTCTCGACGATGTCGCTTACAGTGGCAAATTACAAAATCAGTTTGAAGGAGATAAAGATGTATAAGATTGGTGAACTGGCTAAGTTGGCGGACGTCATCCCCGACACGATTCGTTATTATGAAAAACAGGGCATGATGTCACTGGGAGAGCGAAGCGAGGCGGGTTATCGACTTTATACCGACAACGATCTCCAACGGCTGCGTTTTATCCGCTATGCCAAGACAATCGGCTTTACTCTTGAGACGATCAGCGAGCTGTTGTCGATCCGTATCGATCCGGCCCAGCATACTTGTCAGGAGTCGAAATCGATCGTCGACAGTCGGCTGGCAGAAGTAGAACATAAACTAGGTGAATTAATTCGTATGCGCGACTCTTTGCAGCGTCTTAGCGCAGCCTGCTGCGGCGGCGCACATTCCAGCCGGAGTTGTTCCATTATTGAGGCATTAGAAAATGGAGCCAGTGGAGAAACCGCAATCTCGCGGTGATGTTGCAAAAGATCCAAAAAGGACTACATTTATCTCGCAGCAGTAAAAGCTGTTTCAACCATCATTAATCAAGAGGTCAACATGAGCCAGTATCAACACAAGAAAGGCATTATTCAGGACAACGCCATTCAGGCATTGCTGCACGATCCGTTATTTCGTCAACGTGTAGAAAAGAATCTTAAAGGAAAAGGCAGCTACAGCCGCAAAGACAAGAAAGGCAAAGGAGTAAGTTGGGAGGGCAGTGTTAACGGTTTTATCTTTTTTGCATAAGCCATTCTGCAAGAAAATCGTTAACACTGCTCTTCCTGCTGTTTTGAACCAACTTTTAGCAATAAAAAAGCCCTCAGAAGAGGGCATTTTTATGTCTCAAACTTCTAGATGTTTCGAACTTCTAGGTGTCTCAAAGTTCTTGAAGTCTCAAACTTCTACAGTCGTGTGGTTGGCTGCTCTTTAATTAACGTCGGCGTTTGCTGCTCTTTAAGCAAATCGCGAATTTCGCCCAACAGTTTTTCTTCAGCAGTCACTTTCGGCGCAGCCGCCGGTTGCTCTTCCTGCTTTCTGCGTAATTTATTCATCAGAGTAATAGCACTGAAGATGGCCAGAGCCACAATGATGAAATCAAAAATGTTCTGAATGAATATGCCGTAATGCATGATCACGGCTGGAGCCGTTGCCGTTGCCTCGCGCAATACCCATTGGAAGGATTTGAAATCGACCCCGCCGATTAACAGTCCTAGAGGTGGCATAATGATGTCGGCGACCAAAGATGAAACGATTTTACCAAATGCTGCACCGATGATGACACCCACCGCCAAATCGACGACGTTGCCGCGCATGGCAAATTCACGAAACTCTTTCATAAAACTCATAAAGTCACTCCTTGGTGTATCTTCAAATTATGTCATTAAAAGTAAAGACCATTTTCGGCGATAGCGCTACCGCAGTTGGCATAATTTGATTATTTAGCTGATAAATTGGTCGTATTCGGCTCTTTTATAAGAAGAATGGGCTCGGCTGGAACAGCCTTTCCACGTCGCGAACATATTTCTTGTCTGTGATAAACATCACAACGTGGTCGCCTTGCTGAATGCGCGTACTGCCATTGGCGATGATCACCTCATTGCCTCGCACAACTGCGCCAATGGTCGTACCCGGTGGAAGTTTAATTTGTTCAACCGTTCGACCCACGACTTTCGAGGTACTTTCTTCGCCGTGCGCAATCGCTTCGATAGCTTCGGCAACGCCACGGCGTAAAGAAGAGACGCTGACAATATCAGCCTTACGCACGTGACCCAGCAATGCAGAAATTGTTGCCTGCTGTGGAGAAATGGCGATATCAATTACGCTGCCCTGCACCAAGTCGACATAAGCCCGGCGCTGAATAAGCACCATCGCTTTTTTGGCGCCCATACGTTTTGCCAGCATCGCCGACATGATATTGGCTTCGTCATCATTTGTTATGGCGATAAATACATCGACCTGATCGACATGTTCCTCGGCCAGCAGCTCCTGGTCGGAAGCATCGCCGTAAAACACGATAGTATCCTGCAACATTTCGGCGAGTTCGGCCGCGCGCTGCTGATCGCGTTCAATCAGTTTTACGCTGTAATGTTTTTCGAGACGTAGCGCCAGACCCGCGCCCACGTTGCCGCCGCCCACGATCATGATGCGTTTATAAGGCTTTTCGAGGCGTTGAAGCTCGCTCATCACGGCACGAATATGCTGCGAGGCCGCAACGAAAAAGACTTCGTCGCCAGCTTCAATAATGGTCGAACCTTGCGGACGAATCGGACGATCCTGACGAAAAATTGCCGCGACGCGCGTTTCGATGTGAGGCATATGTTCGCGCATGGCCGAGAGCGCGCTGCCGACCAGCGGCCCGCCGTAATACGCTTTTACGGCGGCAATGCTGACTTTGCCCTCGGCAAAATTCACCACCTGCAACGCGCCCGGATATTCAATCAGCTTGTAGATGTAGTCGATAACCAGCTGCTCAGGCGAAATCAGATGGTCGATAGGCACGGCTTCCGGTTGGAAAAGCTTCTCTGACTCGCGGATATACTCGGGAGAGCGGATCCGCGCAATACGATTTGGCGTATTAAACAGGGAGTAGGCTATTTGGCAGGCCACCATATTCGTTTCATCGGAATTGGTGACCGCAACCAGCATATCGGCATCTTCTGCGCCCGCTTCCCGCAAAACGCGCGGATGAGAAGCTTGACCATGCACCACGCGCAGGTCGAATTTGTCCTGCAACTGGCGCAGACGCGAGGTGTTGGTATCGACGATAGTAATATCGTTATTTTCGCCGACCAGATTTTCTGCCAACGTACCGCCAACCTGGCCAGCACCGAGAATGATTATTTTCATAGCGTTCTCTGTATTGCCTTAAATGTCGTCAGAGAGCATCTCCCTTCGGAAACGTTAACTCTTAATCCGCTTAGCGTTAACTCTTGATCCGCTAGCGTTAGCTCTTAATCAGTTTAGCGTTAGCTCTTGATCAGTTTAGCGTAATAGAAGCCATCGCCGCTTTGCGCATCAGGAAGATTCTGTCGGCCCGGCTGATTGATATCACCGGTTTCAACCAGCGTCGCGTCGGGATGCAGCTTCAGGAAGGCGGCAATCTGCTGGCTGTTTTCTTCTGGCAAAATCGAGCAGGTGGCATAAACCAGCACGCCCTGCGGTTTCAGCGTGGGCCAGATAGCTTCAAGAATTTCGCCCTGCAAGCTCGCCAACTCGGCGATATCACTGTCGCGGCGTAGCCACTTGATATCGGGATGCCGGCGAATAACGCCGGTAGCGGAGCAAGGCGCATCGAGCAAAATCTTGTCGAATACTTTGCCTGTCGCCCACACGTGCGGCTCGCGCCCGTCGCCCTGTTTCACTTCGGCATGCAGGCCAAGGCGTTTGAGATTTTCATGCACGCGCAGAAGACGCTGCTCGTCGACGTCGACGGCCAGCACGTGAGCTTTCGGCGCGGCTTCGAGAATGTGCGTAGTTTTGCCGCCAGGCGCGCAGCAGAGATCAAGGATCGTCTCGCCGTCTTGTGGATCAAGCAGATCAACACTTCCCTGCGCGGAGGCATCCTGTACCGTCACCCAGCCTTGCTCAAAACCGGGCAGTAACGTAACGCCGCACGGGGTTTCGAGTCGCACTGCATCGGCATATTCCGGATGCGGATGGGCCTCGATTCCGGCTTCGGCAAGCAGTACCAGATAGGCATCGCGGCTGTGATGCTGGCGATTTACGCGCAGCCACATTGGCGGACGCTGGTTGTTGGCGTCAACAATCTGCTGCCAATGCTCGGGATAGGCATTTTTAATACGTTTTAACAGCCAGCTCGGATGCAGATAACGGCTGTCGTTGTTTTGCATCCGTTGCAGCAAATCGACCTGCTGACGCTGGAACTGACGCAGTACGCCGTTGATCAGGCCTTTCAGCTGCGGACGCTTCAGCGCCACGGCACCTTCAACGGTTTCAGCGAGAATGGCGTGAGGAGGAATTCGGGTGTGCAGCATCTGGTAAAGGCCAATCATCAACAGGTAATGCAGCGTGCGCTGCTTGCCGGTCAACGGTTTTTCCATCAACTGTTGCAGACACCATTCCAGCTGGGGCAGCACGCGCATGGTGCCAAAACAGAGCTCTTGCAGCAGGGCGCGATCTTTATCGGCAATACTTTTCTGCAAACCCGGAAGTACGGTCGACAGCGACTGGCCCTGATCCAGAACCTGTCCAATGGCTTTTGCAGCAATGCTGCGAAGATTATAGGTATTTTTCATAGTAAAAGAGCCGACCTCAGCCAGCTTGCCCACCAAAGTGAACATAAATAAAGGGGAGAGCAGGACTTGGCATCAATCAAACGGTGGCTGTAATAATGCCAAGGTCTTTATTGATGCCAAGTGGCGCTATTAGCCTAAAACGGTGCCCGGCATGAACCATTCACTGCGTGAATTCAGCAGATCTTGAGCAGACATCGGTTTTTTACCCGCAGGCTGGAGCTGAGTGATATTAAGAACGCTCCGCGCCGTGGCAATCTGAATGCCTTTTTTGTCTGCCGCGATAATCGTACCCGGCTGCAAACCTGTTTTCTCGCTGTCGATAACATTGGCCTGCCACACTTTGACCGGCTGTTCGTCAATAACGAAATAGCTAACCGGCCAAGGATTAAACGCGCGGACACAGCGTTCAAGCTGCTCGGCATCCAACGTCCAATCCAGACGCGCCTCTTCCTTACTCAGCTTTTCAGCGTAGGTGACCTGCGTTTCATCCTGAACTTCAGGCTGCGCCGTGCCCTGTTCCAGCTGGCTTAAGGTGTGCAGCATGCCTTCGGGGCCAAGCTCGGCAAGCGTCGCATATAATGTCGCGCTGGTGTCGGTTGCAGAAATAGGGCAGGCGATTTTGTGCAGCATGTCGCCGGTATCGAGGCCGACATCCATCTGCATAATCGTCACGCCAGTTTCTGCATCGCCCGCCCACAGCGAACGCTGAATAGGCGCCGCGCCGCGCCAGCGAGGCAACAATGAACCGTGAACGTTGATGCAGCCAAGCTTTGGCATCGCCAATACGGCTTTAGGCAGAATAAGTCCGTAAGCCACCACGACCATGACGTCGGCCTGCAAATCGGCAACCAGCTGCTGATTTTCTTCCGGGCGTAACGATTTTGGCTGAAATACCGGGATTTCGTGCTGCAAAGCCAGCGTTTTAACCGGGCTCGGCGTCAGCTTGTTTCCCCGTCCTGCCGGGCGGTCGGGTTGAGTGAAAACACCCACTATCTGATGTTCAGACGTCAAAAGCGCGTCAAGATGACGCGCTGCAAAATCAGGTGTACCGGCAAAAATAATCCGCAAAGCCCGTGTCCTGTCTTTTTATAGCCTCAAGAGGCTGATTGAAATAGCCCGAGAAGGCTCAATAAACTCGCCTGTGAAGCGGGCAACGAGAGCGAATTAACCGCGCGCGTTAAGCTTGGCCAGTTTTTCCATCTTCTGACGGATACGCTGACGCTTCAGTGGCGACAAGTAATCGACAAACAGCTTGCCGACCAGGTGGTCCATCTCGTGTTGAATGCAGATAGCCAGCAGTTCATCAGCTTCAAGCTCAAAGCTTTTACCGTTGCGATCGAGCGCGCGAATCTTCACGTTGGCAGCACGCGGCACCAGACCACGCTGCTCAGGAATCGACAGGCAACCTTCTTCGATACCCGTTTCGCCGCTTTGCTCCAGCAATTCAGGGTTAATCAGCACCAGTTGCTGACTTTTATCGTCGGTGACATCGATAACGATAATGCGCTGGTGGATGTTTACCTGAGTCGCGGCCAGCCCGATACCTTCTTCGGCATACATCGTTTCGAACATATCATCCACGATTTGCTGAATATCGGCGTTAACTTCTTTGACTGGTTTAGCAACAATGCGAAGCCTGTCGTCTGGGAAATGCAATATTTGTAATACGGACATAAATCTCTGGATCTTTATCTAAAGGATTGACGAAATATAATCTCTATTCTAGACATTTCCGGCCCTGATTGACAGCATCGTCTATCAATTGAGCGCGGCGCCAGTAAGGCGTTTAAACAGGGATTAACGACCATGACTCGGCAGGAAGTGTGGCTCAGGTTAGCGGAGGTGAAAGGGATTGGCGCGGGACGTTGCTGCCAGCTGGTGGAATATCTCGCTGAATGCAGTGGAATTCGGCCCGCCAAACTGCGTGCGCTCGGATTGGCCGAGAGCCAAATCACCGCTTTTTTCCATCCGCGTGGCGTAGATATAAAAGGGGCGCTTTTGTGGGCGGAACAGGAGGGGCAGCATATTATCGCGCTCGACAGTCCTGCTTATCCTTCCCTATTAAAACAGGTGGCCACGCCGCCCCGACTGATTTACGTTCAGGGGCCGCCAGCATTATTGAATTCGCCGCAGCTGGCGATGGTCGGCAGCCGCGACTGTAGCCGCTACGGCGAACATTGGGCGCAATATTTCGCCGCCGGATTGGTCAACAGCGGCTTTACCATTACCAGCGGATTGGCGCTCGGCATTGACGGCATTTGTCATCGCGCCACGCTGGAGGCTGGTGGGAAAACCGTCGCCGTGCTGGGAAGCGGCCTGCAAGCCGTTCATCCTCGGGCGCATCTTCCGTTGATGTCGCGCATTCTCGAGCAAGACGGCGTAATCGTGTCGGAATTTCCTCTCTCTACGCCGCCGCTGCCACACAATTTTCCCCGGCGAAATCGGATTATCAGCGGGCTGAGCGTCGGCGTATTAATTATTGAAGCCTCGTTACGCAGCGGATCGTTAATTACGGCGCGCTGTGCGTTGGAGCAGGGAAGAGAGGTTTTTGCCCTGCCCGGATCGGTGCATAATCCGAATAGCGAAGGAGCGCACTGGCTTATCAAACAGGGCGCGTATCTGGTTACCGATCCCATGGATATTGCCGAGCACATTGGCAGTGGGCTAACGTGGCTTTCGGCCGAAAATCCCTCTTTATTCTCCACTGGACGAGCCAGTGACGCCTCGCCACCTACAAAAGTGGCCGCTGAATTGAATATTTGTGCGCAAGATACCGAACTTGAATTGCCATTTGTCGATGTGTTGGCTAACGTAGGATATGAGGTGACACCTGTTGACGTCGTCGCCGAACGTGCCGGCCAATCTGTGCCAGTGGTAGTAGGAAAACTGCTCGAACTGGAGTTAGCAGGATGGATCGCAGCTGTATCCGGCGGCTATGTCCGAATTAGGAGGGCAGGCCATGTTCGACGTACTAATGTACTTGTTTGAAACTTATATTCACAACGAAGCGGAGATGAGTGTCGATCAGGATAGTTTAACGGATGATTTAACCGAAGCCGGATTTCATCGTACCGATATCCACAACGCGTTAAATTGGTTAGAAAAACTTGCCGACCTGCAGGAGGGCGGAACACCTTCTTATTTACTTGATGCCGATCCTTTTGCTCTGAGAGTTTACACCGACGAAGAAACAGGTCGACTAGACGTCAGCTGCCGAGGTTTCCTGCTGTTCCTTGAACAAATAAAAGTGTTGAATGTCGATACCAGAGAGATGGTTATCGATCGTGTAATGGCTCTGGATACCGATGAGTTCGATCTCGAAGATCTCAAGTGGGTCGTACTGATGGTTCTCTTCAATATTCCAGGATATGAAAGTGCTTATCAGCAAATGGAAGAGCTGTTATTTGATGTTAATGAAGGTTATCTGCATTAATGCCTGTGCCTCGCTGCGGCGCGCATGACAGATAACGGGTAAATCACAGAGTATGACTAAAGCAACGCTTTTTGCTGGAAAGCAAAATGAAATCTGTCCGGAATGTGGGGCCGATTTGGTGATCCGCAGTGGTCGCCACGGCCCTTTTCTCGGCTGCTCCAGCTATCCCGAATGCCAATATATCCGTCCGTTAAAAGCTCAGGCCGATGGCCACGTCGTAAAAGTTCTCGATGGGCAGCATTGCCCTAAATGCCAGTCAACGCTGGTGCTGCGTCAGGGGCGATTCGGCATGTTTATTGGCTGCTCGGATTATCCAGCGTGCGATCACACGGAAGTCATCGATAAACCCGAAGAGACAACGTTGTCGTGTCCGCAGTGTGGACAGGGCCATTTAGTGCAAAGAAAATCGCGATTTGGCAAAAATTTCCATGCCTGTTCGCGCTATCCCGACTGCCAGTTTGTTATCAATAACAAGCCGGTGGCGGGCACGTGCGAGCACTGCCAGTATCCATTATTAATGGAAAAGAAAACGGCACAGGGGATAAAAATCTTTTGTGCCAGTAAGTTATGCGGTAAAGCCGTCGCAAAAGCAGAATAAATGTCATGACCATAAAACCAGAATCAACTTCATCAGCCGCCGTTTTATCTTCAAAAAACCTGCCCGCTATCGTGCAGGCGCTTGAAAATCAGCAGGTCATTGCCTATCCGACCGAAGCGGTTTTCGGCCTTGGCTGTGATCCCGACAGTGAAGAGGCCGTTGAGGCGCTGTTGGCATTAAAGCAGAGGCCGCGCGAAAAAGGCCTGATCCTGATAGCCGACAGCTACGAGCAGCTTTTACCTTATATAGATGACACGCAGTTAAGCGCTGAGCGCCGCGAGCAGATTTTTGCCAGCTGGCCCGGCCCTGTCACCTGGGTGATGCCGGCTAAAACCACCACGCCGCAGTGGCTGACGGGCCGTTTTAGCTCGCTGGCGGTGCGCGTGAGCGATCATCCTCTGGTAAAAGCGCTATGTCGCGAATACGGCAAACCGCTGGTTTCAACCAGCGCCAATCTGACGACGCTTCCTCCTTGCCGCAATGCGGATGAAGTTAAAAAACAGTTCGGAGAGGATTTTCCGGTGCTGGAAGGGGAAGTGGGCGGCCGTCAAAATCCATCAGAAATTAAAGACGCCGCTACCGGCGAACTTATTCGCCAAGGTTAAGGAAAGGCTGTTATGTCATCTTTCGCTGTTTTCGGAAATCCCATCGGCCATAGCAAATCGCCGCGAATTCACGCGCTTTTTGCCCAGCAGACGGGTATTGCTCATCTTTATGGCACGGTATTGGCGCCCCACGATGAGTTTGAAAAGACGCTGCATCATTTTTTTGCCGGCGGCGCGAAAGGGGCTAATATCACGGTACCTTTTAAAGAGCGGGCTTTTGCCGAATCAGACGAACTATCAGATCGCGCGGCGTTGAGTGGCGCAGTCAATACGCTGAAGAAGCTGGAAGATGGCCGGATATTGGGCGATAACACCGACGGTATTGGCATGATAAGCGACCTCGAACGCCTGAACATGATTAAAACCGGCGACCGCGTTCTGCTGGTGGGCGCGGGCGGCGCGGCGCGAGGGGTGATTCTTCCGCTGCTGGATCACGGTTGCAGCGTCGTCGTTACTAATCGCACCTTTGAGCGCGCCGAACATTTGCAGTGTATTTTTGATGCCAAAGGTCCGATTACCGCGATAGCAATGGATAACCTGCAAGGGGAGTGTTTCGATCTGATCGTTAACGCCACGGCTTCGGGGATCAGCGGCGACGTGCCCGCGCTGCCCGTTTCCATCATTACGCCCACTACGCGCGTCTATGACATGTTCTATCAGGCAGGTGAAACGCCATTTATTCACTGGGCCAAAGAACAGGGCGCCGAGCATACGGCAGACGGCCTTGGAATGCTGGTGGGGCAGGCCGCGCACGCTTTCTATTTATGGCACGGCGTCATGCCGGAGATTAAACCGGTGCTGGAACAGTTAAAGCAGGATATGGCGGAGTAAATCGACGCTGGGGATCGCTGAGCCGATCCCCTAGCTGTAATCCTCTCTCTATCTCTTCCTATACTTTATCTCTTCCTATATATAGAGAGAGATAAAGAAGAGAGAGGCGGCTATTTACTGCTGCTCCGCCAAATAGACATCTTTCCATTTCACATAGTTGTTTGACGAATAGGTCAAACCGGCTATCTCGGCGGCAGTCAGCTCGCGAACCTGTTTGACCGGGCTGCCTAAGTAAAGGTAACCGCTCTCCAATCTTTTATTGGGCGGCACAAGGCTACCCGCGCCAATCATGACATCATCTTCTATTACTGCGCCGTCGAGCACTATCGACCCCATGCCAACCAATACTCTGTTTCCTACAGTACAGCCGTGCAGCATGGCTTTGTGTCCAACCGTTACGTCTTCGCCAATAACAAGCGGGAATCCGGCAGGGTTTTGAACCGACTGATGGGTGACGTGAAGAACACAGCCATCCTGAATATTGCTCCGACAGCCGATAGTCACCTGATTAACGTCGCCGCGAATAGCAACAAGGGGCCAAATACTCACGTCATCGGCCAGATCGACATCGCCAATCACTACGCTGGTGGGATCGACCATGACCCTTTCGCCCAGTTTTGGACGGATTCCCTGATAAGATCGTAAAAACTCGGCCATACCTTTACTCCTTTTATATGCCTGATGCCTAAGCAATATAGTCTTCGGATCATTGAATACAAAGTTTAGCCCTTTTAGATCGCTGATTAAACGGGCAGATCGGACAAGATATCCTCGAAGGGAGCGAAAAACAGGCAGTCAGAATTAAATGATCAAAAAACACTTGTGCAAAAAATTGGGATCCCTATAATGCCGCTCCAACGACAGGGAACAACGCAGCAGCAACGCGGTGTGAACGAGTCGGGAAGAATTAAAAAT
>NZ_JAWUEA010000005.1:0-93924 GCF_036663475.1 Rouxiella sp. T17
AGCTCAAGCTGCTAAAAAGCACGTAAAACACGCTAAGAAGCCAGTTGCCCAGAAAGCACAGGCTGCTAAAAAGCACGCTAAGAAACACGCTGCAAAAGCACCAGTAGCTCAGAAAGCTCAAGCTGCTAAAAAGCACGTAAAACACGCTAAGAAGCCAGTTGCCCAGAAAGCACAGGCTGCTAAAAAGCACGTGAAACACGCTAAGAAGCCAGTTGCCCAGAAAGCTCAGGCTGCTAAAAAGCACGTGAAACACGCTAAAAAAGCTGCTCCAGCAGCTAAGTAATATGTCTTTGTGAGCTCAACGTCTCACTCTTATCAAGACTGATTATTTGACACCCGGTTCGCCGGGTGTTTTTTTAACTAGGCTACGCCCTACCAGCGCGTAAAGACGGGCAATGACCCCGGCAATCTTGAGGTATTGATGGACGATGCTGCGACGTTATCTGTTCGAAATCACCCTAAGCTCTCTGATTTTATGCGGCCTGATTACATTATTTTTCTACTTTTAATGCAACGTAATCGATAACGCGCCTCACCAGCTAACGAAAATTCTCTTTACCAGATTGCACACATTCTCTTTACCAGATTGACAAAATACAATGAGTTACCGCGTTCTTCCATTTCCTACGCTCTTTTTAACGCTATACTCAAACTCATAATTATTAAACTTCGGTCACTCCCCGCACTCAAGGTCAATACGATATGCGCATAGCTTTACCGCTCGTCTTGTGCTTTTTCTGCTTCGCTCTTCCTGCTCACGCCGACTCTTCTGCTGACAGCGACTCAGATGCGCCCGTTATCAGCCTTAAAGAGAAAACTGCCCTGTTTTTCGGCCAGGATCACCGAACTCACGTGAGTGATGTTAAAAGCTGGCCGTGGCAGGCTATTGGCCAGATTGAAACTGCCAGCGGAAACCTTTGTACCGCGACGTTGATTTCCGAACATCTGGTGCTTACCGCCGGCCACTGCGTGCTGGCTCCTCCGGGAAATCTTGATAAAGTTATCGCCCTGCGATTCGTCTCGCAGCATGAAAAATGGCGTTATCAAATTACTGGACTCGAAACGCTCGTCGATCCGGCATTGGGCAAAAAGCTCAAGGCTGACGGCGAAGGCTGGATTGTGCCGCCAAAAGCCGCCTCTTACGATTTCGCACTGGTCCGTATTACCGATTTGAAACGAAAATTGCCTATCAAACCGTTACCGCTTTGGGAAGGCTCGCGCGATGAATTGACTGCTGCTTTGAAAGCCAACGACCGCAAAGTGACACAGGCGGGATATCCTGAAGATCATCTCGACGACCTTTATAGTCACCAAGATTGCCTGATTACCGGCTGGGCTCAGCCTGGCGTAATGTCGCACCGTTGCGATACGCTGCCGGGTGACAGCGGCTCGCCGCTATTGCTTAAGCAAAACGGCAAATGGTCGCTGATTGGTATTCAAAGCTCGGCCCCTGCCGCGCAGGATAGATATCTTGCCGATAACCGCGCGCTCGCAGTACCCGCCATCAAAGATGCGTTGGTACAATTAAGCGATAACCAGTTGGTGCATTGATCGAAAATTTAATACCCCTCCTTTTCGAAGAAGGGGTATTTTTTAATACTTTATTATTTTAATTGAATGACTCATCTTGATGATGAAATCCTTAGAAATAAGGAACCCTTCCGCCTATTTACCCGCTCTCAAGTTCTTTAGAATAAAGATACCAACTAATGATACACCTGAGGTATTTATGCCAGCTTATGCTCGCCCAATACCCGTACAAGAAAATCAGCCCAGGCATGCTGCGACTTCATCTCAAGAAATAACTTCTCAAGAGGAATTTTTTAGGCGTGGGTCGCGCTACAATTTAACGCCTGAACAGATATCAGCCCAACGTACACAAAGGCTAATTGATAATTTGACCCTTGCTGTAGTTGATAATCTAGCGGACAGCATTGAACCTTTCGAAGTTCAGCCTCAAAGTGATTCTGAACAAAATGAACCCGACCAAGATGTAACGACTCATTCAACGCCTTTACCTAAAAGCGGCTTACGAGGCTTCTTTCGTCAAAATTTGCCGATGAAATTAATGAACAGTAGAATAACCAAATATTTCAGCAAGTTACAAATAAGACCCAAAGTGCCAACAGGGGATACTTACCGATCTTCAGGCGACTTCAAGATCAAAAGCATTTCCCCTATGGATGCAAAAAAAATAAGCCATCTCTATTCTACAACGGCAAAAACATACAAAGATAAATTAGATGGCCAAGCAATTGATGGGCATATAATTAACAATCTTAATAAATCTGAAGAAATAAATAGATACATCGAAAAAATAGCTGAGCTTTACAGCCAAAAAAATAGCGAAAAAGCTAACGCGAGTTTTTATATACTTAAAAAGAAAAAAGACAGTGATCCTTTTGCAATTGCTGTTATCTCTGACCTTGAAGGTGTAATGAACATTAGGGGTATTGCTATACATCCATCAGCATTAATTGCGCGCGCAGATTCTAATAAAAGAAACGACATTGAAAGACATTTAGGAATTTCTATAGGTAAATATGATGTTAAAGGACTAGGAACAGCAATCTCGCTTTTAGCATCTATAGCAACTTCAAGGAAAAATAAGTCAATTCATAGCGTTGTGACAAATGCCGTTAATCCACTAAGTGCTAAAATATTCGAAAAATATGTAGGAGGAAAAACTTGATTTCCTCCTATATCTAATAAAATTATCGCTTAACTCAGCTGCTCCATGCTCTGCAAAATACGCTTGTCGGAAATAGGATAAGGCGTGCCGAGCTGCTGAGCGAAGTAACTGACGCGCAGCTCTTCAATCATCCAGCGCACTTCCTGCACCTCTTTACTCGCCTGTCTTACCGGCGGCAGTTTGTTAAACCACTGCTGCCATTTTTGCTGCACGCTTTCGATTTTCAGCATCTGCGCGCGATCGCGATGAGGATCCATCGGCAGCTTGTCCATACGTTTTTCGATCGCCTGCAAATAACGCAGCGTGTCGCCTAAACGTTTCCAGCCATTTTTGGTAACGAAACCGCGATAGATAAGCCCCGACATTTGCGCTTTGATATCCGAAAGTGCCAATGCCATGGTCATATCAATGCGCCCTTTCAGGCGTTTGTTGATGCTAAATACCGCCGTCAAAATCTGCTCGACCTGAATCGCGATACCTACGACCGCCTCATTGAGATGCGCGCGTACGTGCTCGTGCAGTTTCGCAAAGCCCTCTTCTGTCCAGACGGGGCCGCCTGACTCGTCGATCAGCTTGTCGATTCCGCAAGAAATACAGTCGTCTATCAGGTCCAGCACTTTACCGTAAGGGTTGAAATAGAGCCCCAACTTAGCCTTGTTCGGCAATTTTTCGTGCAGATATTTAATCGGCGACGGAATGTTTAGCAGCAATAAACGACGCGTGCCGTTCCACATCGCCTGCGACTGTTCCAACTCGCTGTCAAACAGCTTGATAGCAATGCTGTCTTTTTCATCCACCAGCGCAGGATAGGCTTTCACCTGATAACCGTTACGCTTTTGTTCGTAGCATTCTGGCAAACTGCCAAAGCTCCAAACGTGCAGATTATTCTGCTCGATACCGTCGTCAGCGACCGCAGAAAGCGTCTGCTGCACCTGCTCTTTCAAGGTCGATTTCAAGGCAGTCAGGCTTTTGCCTTCACGCAGGGTCTTATTTTTGTCATCGACAACGCGGAAAGTCATTCGCAAATGGTCGGGCACCTGCTCCAGTTGCCAATCATCACGTGAAACCGTTACGCCCGTCATTCTGCGCAACTCGCGTTCCATCGACTCTAGCAATGGCAATTCGAAAGGCGTGGCGCGGCCCAGAAAAGCATCGGCATAGTTCGGCGCGGGAACAAAGTTACGGCGCACCGGTTTCGGCAACGATTTAATCAACGCCATAATCAGCTCACGGCGAATACCCGGAATTTGCCAGTCGAAGCCAACTTCTTCAATCTGATTCAACAGTGGCAGCGGAATATGGACGGTCACGCCGTCAGCCTCAGTACCGGGCTCAAACTGATAGGTGACGCGCAGTTTGATATTGCCCTGATGCCAGAAGTTCGGATAGTCGTGGGCGCTAATTTTGCCTGCGCCCTCTTTTATCAGCATGCTTTTTTCGAAGTTCAAGCTGTCGGCAGGCTGCGTTTTCCACCAGCTATCGAAGTGTTTGGCCGAGACCACCTCATGGCCAATGCGCTGATCGTAAAACTGGAACAACGTCTCTTCGTCGACCAAAATATCGCGGCGACGTGACTTGTGTTCCAACTCTTCAACTTCGCTTCGTAAACGCAAATTTTCGCGGAAGAAAGCGTGGCGCGTCTGCCAATCCCCCTCCACCAGCGCGTGACGAATAAACAGCTCACGTGAAACGGCGGCGTCAATGCTGCCGTAGTTTACGCGGCGCGCCATCACAATCGGCAAGCCAAACAGCGTCACTTTTTCGGTCGCCATCACCGCGCCCTGCGCTTTTTCCCAGTGCGGCTCGCTGTAACTGTACTTCACCAAATGTTGCGCTAACGGCTCGATCCATTCAGGCTCGATTTTTGCGGCGATTCGTCCCCAAAGTCGGCTGGTTTCAACCAGCTCGGCGACAATGGCCCACTTTGGCGGCTTCTTGAACAGCCCTGACCCTGGGAAAATAGCAAAGCGGGCATTGCGAGCACCGGTAAACTCCTGCTTTTCCACGTCTTTCTGGCCGATATGCGACAGTAAACCGGTGAGCAAGGCACAGTGTACGCTGCGATAATCGGCGGCAGTGCTGTTAATTCGCAGCCCCAACTCTTTCACTACCTGACGCAGCTGGGTATAAATGTCCTGCCATTCGCGTACGCGCAAATAGTTCAGGAAATCGCTGCGACACAGCTTGCGGAACTGTGCCGAAGAGAGCGCTTTTTGTTGCTCTTGCAGGTAGTCCCAAAGATTAACGAAAGCCAGAAAGTCGGAGTCTTTGTCAGCAAAACGACGGTGTTTTTCATCCGAAGCCTGCTGTTTGTCCATCGGGCGTTCGCGCGGGTCTTGAATCGACAGCGCAGCGGTGATGATCATCACTTCACGCAGACAACTATTTTTCTCGGCTTCCAGCACCATGCGCGCTAAACGCGGGTCGACAGGCAGTTGCGCCAAACTTCGGCCCTGCGGTGTTAAGGTGTAACGGCCATTTTCGGCATTATTAATCGCACCAAGCTCTTCAAGCAGCCTGACGCCGTCCTGAATATTGCGTTTGTCAGGCGCTTCGACAAACGGAAATGCCGAAATATCGCCGAGCCCCAATGAGGTCATCTGCAAAATAACCGACGCTAAGTTGGTACGCAGAATTTCCGGATCGGTAAACTCGGGGCGTGACAGAAAATCCTGTTCCGAATATAAACGGATGCAAATACCGTCGGAGACACGTCCGCAACGGCCTTTACGCTGGTTAGCGGAGGCTTGCGAAACAGGTTCGATCGGCAGTCGCTGCACTTTCGTTCGAAAACTGTACCGACTGATGCGCGCAGTACCTGGGTCAATCACATATTTGATGCCCGGCACCGTCAGCGAGGTTTCAGCGACGTTGGTCGCCAACACGATGCGACGCCCCGCATGCGACTGGAACACGCGGTTTTGCTCGCTATTCGATAGCCGCGCATACAGCGGTAAAATTTCTGTGTGCGGCAAATCGAGACGATTCAGCGCATCGGCGGTGTCACGAATTTCGCGCTCGCCGCTCATGAAAATCAAGATATCGCCGCTACTCTCGCGACCAAGTTCGTCTACGGCATCGAAAATCGCCTGTAGCTGATCGCGATCCACGTCGTCGGCATCGTCGACTACCGGACGATAACGCACATCGACCGGGAAGGTTCGACCTGAGACTTCGATGATCGGCGCGTGGTTAAAATGTTTGGAAAAACGCTGCGGATCGATAGTCGCCGAGGTAATAATGACTTTCAAATCGGGACGTTTCGGCAGTAACTGACGCAAATATCCCAAGATGAAATCGATATTCAGGCTACGTTCATGCGCCTCATCGATAATCAGGGTGTCGTACTGCATCAACATGCGATCCTGCTGAATTTCAGCCAGCAGAATACCGTCGGTCATCAGTTTGACCAAGGTGTTGTCACTCACCTGATCGTTAAAACGCACCTTGTAGCCGACCGTATTGCCGAGCGTGGTATCCAGCTCGTCGGCGATACGATTGGCCACCGTTCTGGCGGCTAAACGACGTGGCTGGGTATGGCCGATCAGCCCTTTGATTCCCCTGCCCAGATCCATACAGATTTTCGGGATCTGTGTGGTTTTACCCGATCCGGTTTCACCTGCCACGATCACTACCTGATGGTCGCGAATGGCATTGAAAATATCGTCTTTCTTCTGGCTAACCGGCAGATTTTCGGGATAGCTAATTTTTGGACGCGAGGCTTCGCGCGCGCCCACCTTTTGCAGGCCCTGCTGAATCGCCGTTTCCAGCTCTTGAGTCAGCCCTTGTAGAGCCTGCGGATCGATGATTTTTTTCGCGCCCTGCAAACGACGTTGCAGACGTTGTCGGTCACGTAGCATCAGCCCGTCAAGTTGTGCTGATAGTGCCGCGAGCGGTGATTTCACGTTCGAGATTCCTTGATGGTCGGCAGGCTGAGGCCTTACCTGAATAACACTATGTTATCACAAGCGAATAAGGTTGCCGAAGCCGAAGGTTTTTTGATTGTAGTTAAGACTGGTGCAGGCAAACATTGTTGTTCAAAAATTTTGGATGTAGCGCTCGAAATATTGCACTATCACTGATAAACATTTATCACTAAAGTAATCAACATTCTCGGGACAACCTTGTCTCCGTATGATCTCACTTAGTGAAGGAATTTTACATGAGCAAAGTACTGGTTCTAAAATCAAGCATTCTGGCTAACTTCTCTCAGACCAATCAACTGGCTGATTACTTCGTTTCTCAGTTCCAGTCTACTGACAGCGCTTCTCAAGTTACCGTGCGTGACCTGGCTGCAGAACCGATTCCTGTGCTTGACGGCGAGCTGGTTGGCGCGCTGCGTCCATCCGATGCGCCACTGACTCCACGTCAGGAAGAAGCGCTGGCGCTGTCCAACACGCTGATCGACGAATTGCAGGCCCACGACGTTATCGTTATCGCTGCGCCAATGTACAACTTCAACATCCCTACTCAGCTGAAAAACTATTTCGACCTGGTTGCTCGTGCCGGTGTGACTTTCAAATACACCGAAAAAGGCCCTGAAGGTCTGATCAAAGGCAAACGCGTTGTTGTTCTGACTAGCCGCGGCGGCATTCATAAAGATACCCCAAGCGACTTGGTAGCACCTTACCTGAACCTGTTCCTGGGCTTCCTGGGCATGACCGACGTAGAAACCATCTACGCTGAAGGCATCGCTTACGGTCCAGAAGTGGCAGCAAAAGCGCAGGCTGATGCGAAAGCGGCAATCGATGCGGCTATCCAGCAGGTTGCTGCAGCGTAACTCTGTTCGAAAACATTGTTGTTCGAAAGCACTGCTGTTTGAAAGCACTGCCGTTCGAAAGCAGTGCTGTTAGAAAATCCAAGCTTCATTTTTGGATATCGAAAGCCAGAAGTTCAATCATTTGAATTTCGAAAGCTCTACTGTCGGCTAACTACTTTTAGAATCGTCATGTGTACCGGCAGTGAAGTAGTAAACATTGCGCGCCCAACGGGGCGCGTTTTTTTTTGCCATATTTATTGCCAATCGGCCAGCTATTTTTGCAGCCACTGCCCGTTGATGCCGCGCACATATTCGCCTGTGGCAGCGCGGGCTACCAATTTCTGTCCGGCGAGTTTTGCGACATCATCGGTACTGACCTGATTACTTTTCGCCACCTGCTGATACTGCTGCTCGCGTCCTTCGTTAATGCGTTTGACCAATGCTTGCGCTTCCGCACCCTGTTTTACAGGCGCTAAATATCCTGAAAGTGTTTCGCCTACTAACCCCTGCTGCTTTGCCTGTTCGAGAGTCAAGGCCAGCGCCGAGCTGCAAAACAGCCAGCCGCCCAGCAATAACGCCATCATGAGCACTCTATTTTTGAACGTTTTCATTTGATGATCCTCAAAACAGGCCGCTGTTGCTTTTCAGCAGATTTTCGACATCTTTATCCACTTTTATATGAATTTCATGTTCGATTTTGACATTCATATTGATAGTGATTGGCGCGGTCGGCGTGGCGATTTCGATGCGTGGAACGCAGCCATTAAGTAGCAACGTCATTGTCGCGAGAACCGTCGCGTGACCTGCTGCGCGGGTAAAAAATAGCCTGTTGAAAATCATGCGGGCCGCTATCGGCTTCATTTGTCGTTCCTCGATTTTTGGTTCGTGTTTACCACTGTCGGAACCACTGTCGGAACCGCTGTCGGAGAAGAAGCATTGAGCTGTTGTTGCAACCACTCCTGCAAACTGTCGCCGAAACGCAGGCTCCGCCATAGTTGGTAGACGTTTTCCTGATGGGTGTAATTCAGATGTATTTCACGCTTTTGCTGGTCGGTATTATTCACACCGTTGATTTCCGCCGCCATGGTTAACTCACCCAAATTATCGAGACTCACTTTGGCATAAGAGCGTTGTATTTCAAGATATTGCAACAGCTGAATAACCAGCCGATTGGCGATATTTCCTCCGCCCATCGCGGCGGCAAAATCAGGGTCAAGCCGCAAAGTCAGGCCGCCGTCGTTGGCGATCCAGCCGTCGTGAATCAGCCATTTCGGGTTATCGACAAACAGCGGCAGCTCGCCGTTGACTCGCCCCGACATCGTTAACTGTTTTGGTTTCAGCGCAGTAAACAGCGTACTCAAACTGATTTTTTGCAGCTTGAGTACGGCCGCATCATGCTGCGGCAGTCTCAGAGCCGACAGGCTAACATGGCCCATTAACGCATCCATGCCGACATTACTCAGCCTCAGCGGCGCTTTCTCGCTCCACGGATAACTGCCCTGCAGTTCGGCGGTAATATTTTGCATCGGAAACAGATTGTTTAACTCGCCAATGCGTAACGATACCGGCGCTTTGGTTCCGAATTGCCATACGCTGTCTTTCAAACGATAGGAAAGCGAAAACTCAAGCCCACTGAGGTCGCCATCTTTAAGCCACATGCTGCCATTTTTCACCACCCAATGGCCGCCCGCGATAAAGCCTTGGCCACGCGCCGCCGAAAATGCCGATTGAGCATAAAGCTCTCCGCCGCGGAGCTTGATTTTTAAATCAGGCGACAGCAGGCTCTGGAAGGCGGTTAAATCCTGTTTCGGCCACCAGCCTTGTCCACGCAGACGCGCACCGTCCCAGCGACCATTAAGGCGAATCGGCCCAATCGGCAAGGCCTCAAGTCGGCCATTGAGATTGATATCATTCGGATTTGCCCCTTTTAAGGCTAATTCAAGCGTTGTGGCGGGCAAATTACCGTTGTTTTCGAAATCAATTTTGCTGGCGACCAGCTTTAGCGCGCCAGTGAAAGAAGGCGTAACGGGCGCCAGCGTTTTCACATAACGAGGTGGAATTGGACGCTGCCACACCAGCGGCGTAGTTAAAGTCAGGCGCGGCGCAGCAACATTGACCAGCCCATAATGCAGGCGATCGAAACCGGCAGAAAGCTGGGTTAATGAAAGCAGCGCGTCGAGCCAGCTGCCTTTACCGGCGACGTCCCACTTGCCGCCGAGCGGAGGCAGATTACCGTTGCCCCAATAGTTGAAGTTCCAGCGGCCTTTATCGGGCCAAAAGTCCTGCGACTTTCCGTTGAGATGCAGATCAAAACTGCCCCAATAACTGTCTTCGCCCCGCACTATCGCCTGTAGTGGCCCGCTGACGCCCTTTGCGCTCACGTTAACGCCCGCTAAAGGCCAGCGCGCATCACGCAGAGTAAGCGTTGGTGTAGGATTCCCCCACGCTCGCAGCAGCGCGCCACTGTGCAGCGCCACAACCGGATTCAGCACCGACCCCGTTAAGGTCGCCGGAAACGAGGCGCTAAGCGACATTTGCGGCAAATTAGCCTGTCCGGTCAGTTGGAACGGAATATCGCTGTCGAGCAGCCCAATTTTGCCCGGCCCGAGCGATAACACCACGTTGGCCTTGCCATTGTGCCCCTGAGTCAACACATTCAGCCGCCCGCTTAGCGTGGTCTCGTTGAAGTTATCGCTCCAATTATCGAAAGTCAGACTGACTCCACCCGAAAGCGGCTGAGCGGCATAAGGCCAGCGCCATTTTCCATTAACAATGGTGATTTTTTTCTCTTCAAGCTGCCACGGAAGCGTCACTAAAGGCTGCTGTTCGCCCTTTTCAATCAGCTGAAGTTCACCCTGTTTTTGCTGCCAATTTACACTGATATCTAACGGATGAGGCACGGCGGCGCTGCGCATTTCGCCATGCAGTTCACCGCTGGCGGGCAGAGTATCGAGCGCGACGGGCAGCGCCAATTTGCCGGTCAGCGAAATAGGCTCACCCCCGCCCGGCGGAAGCAGACTTAATGAATGAACAGTGAGCTGCTGATTATTATCGAGCTCGGCCTTAAAATGCAGCGCATCGCCTTGATAAGTAATAACTTGCTGCTGACCATTATTATCAATATTCAGTTCGCCAGCATAAAGCTGATAAGGCGTGATGTTAAGTTTGGCGATATGAAGCCGGCCTAATGGCAGCTGTTTTTGGAGTCCGGGCAAGGATAATGGCGCGCTGGAACCCTGACTGGCGGGCAGTTTTGCGAGGCAGGCGGTGTCGACATCGAGCTGTGCCAATTGGAGATCCCATCTGGTGGCAAGGCTTGAAAGATGCACATCTTTTGCCTCGGCCAATAGACAATCCTGCGCCTGAAAACGAACATCAGGCAAAAACCATGCGCCCTGTGACCAAACCGGCGTCGTGGCGAGGGTTAATTGCGTGCCCTGCGGTAGCCAGTGTTTTGCCACCGTCGGCAGCCATTGCGGGAGTGTTCGCCACAAAATAGCCAACGCCAGCAGTATGATTACCGCCCCTGCCAACAGGAAAACGCCGAGATGTTTAAGTCCTTTCCTCATGAATTGTCCTGATATTTTCTTAACAGTTGCACAATATCATAAAAAGGCGATTTACATCCGCTTACCCTTTGTCTCGACACTCTCTCAGTGCTAGGTTTAAGGAAGATTCCTCCTTTTATATATTTCAATTTTCGGAGCAAAAAGCATGAAAATTGCCGTTTATGGCGCCAAGAATTACGATCGCAAATACTTTGAGCTGGTGAATCAGCGCTACGGTTTCGAATTAGTATTCTTTGATTTTATGCTGAGCCAGCCTACAGCCAAAACTGCCGCAGGCTGTGACGCCGTATGCATTTTCGTTAATGATGATGGCAGTCGTGAAGTGTTGAAAGAGTTGGCAGAAATCGGCGTTAAACGGCTGGCGCTGCGTTGTGCGGGCTTTAACAATGTCGATTTGGAGGCGGCCAAAGAGTTGGGCATAGAGATAGTCCGCGTTCCGGCCTATTCACCCGAAGCCGTGGCTGAACACGCTGTTGGTTTGATGCTTTGTTTAAATCGGCATATTCACCGCGCTTATCAGCGCACGCGCGAAGCCAATTTCTCGCTCGAAGGATTAACCGGATTTAACATGCATCAACGCACGGCGGGAATTATCGGTACGGGTAAAATTGGCCTCGCCGCGTTACGGATCCTGAAAGGTTTTGGCATGCGGCTTTTAGCCTTTGACCCATATCCTAATCCCCTCGCGCTGGAAATAGGCGCAGAATATGTCGACCTCGCCACGCTGTACGCGCAGTCCGATATCATTTCTCTGCATTGCCCGCTCACGGCCGAAAACCATCATATGTTGAATAGCGAATCTTTCAGCCAGATGAAAGATGGCGTAATGATCATTAACACCAGCCGTGGCGCACTGCTTGACGCCAGCGCCGCGATTGACGCATTGAAACAGCAAAAAATCGGCGCACTCGGCATGGACGTTTACGAAAACGAGCGCGACCTATTCTTCGAAGATAAATCAAACGAGGTGGTATTAGACGACGTCTTCCGCCGACTTTCTTCCTGTCACAATGTGTTATTCACCGGCCATCAGGCGTTTCTGACCAGCGAAGCGCTAATCAGTATTTCCGAAACTACACTCGAAAACCTGTCACAACTTTCGAATGGCGAACACTGCCCGAATCAAGTGCTGAGCTGATAGCATTTTCGAAAACCCAATTCCCTCGAAGCTTTTGCCGCCGTGCTAACGCCACAGCGTCAAGAGCGAAGAGGGACCCGGCGGCCATTGGCCATTTGGCACATACCGGTTGATGTGCCATCCAATTGACGAGCAAGCTGCACGCTGCCGCCCTCCAAGGAACAGGCCGCGGCGGCCGGACTCGCATTTGCGCTACGATGACCAATATTGTAACTGTTGGCCTGCTGAGGAACTTCTGCGGTTTCTTTATTGCTGCTACATGCAGCGAGAACGAGTGTGGCACCAGCCAGTAGAAGGCGTAACGCAGTATTCATCTACCCTGCTCCCGAATTTTTGTTTGTATAATTTAAACGAAAGCCATCATAGCCGAGCTTTTCTGCTGCCGTCGACCCCATGAGCGAAGTAAATAGCCTGTTTTCTGAAATTATTTGCATCTACTAATAGATGGTTTCGATTGGTTACTTATTAATCTCATCGATATTTGTTCAATCAACCTGCAAAACTTCTTTAGGTCTTTAAGGCTGCTCTTAACGGCCCGTTTCATAAGGTTGCGAGAATAACCATGTTTCTTGCAAAGCTTCTATCACTGCACCGCGTGTTTTACCGTTTTTGTCCTCTTCGTCAGCCGCTAAATCAAACGAAGTATCCATCACTTCCTGCCGATAACGCGGCTGTTGCAAAGCGTTGTCGGCCCACGACATCAACGGAATTAACCTTTCGCCCACTTTATCGAGACTTTTATAGGGCCACATTTTGCGGTTATCCGCGTAAGGTGCCAGATAATCCAGCGCGCGAATTATACTGCTGCCATTGGCGGTTTTATAATTCCACAAATTCTGATGATTTTTTGCGGCCAATTTTGCCAGCAAAGTCACCGCCTGAAGGTTGAAGTAGCTGTAATGAAAAGACCGGGTACGGGCTAATTCGAGCGGTTGTGAGCCATCGGTTTTAAGCTGCGTTTCCAATTTACTTTCTGTTAAAGCCACCATGTGATCGATTATTTCCGCCCTATGCAAATACCACGCAATACCCGCCACCTGAGTGGCATACCAATTACCGTGATTATTCAGCGCCCTGCTTTCTTTTAGCGCAATCGGATTGGAGAGCAGCCAGTCGAGATAATCCTGCATCCATTTTCGAACGGCGTTATCGTCTTTTTGTGACCACGCTGGATTGCCGCGTAACAGCGACAGCGAATCGACAATACGGGTGGAAAAATAGCGACCATCCAGCACACCCGAATTTCTGCCAGCCGAAATGCCCGGCACGCCCTGAGCAAAATTGAGATTCGGATTCATTTTCGTTTTCGGATCGACAAACCAACGATGCAGCATACTGGCAGCTTTATCTGCATAACGCTGTTGTCCTGAAAAATACCAGGCTAACGTCAGATTTTGCACTTTCGAAGTGAAGCTTGCAAAGCGGACGCCGTCGCTTTGCTCATTTTTGCTTGCGGGATTAATTTTTCCGTCTCGGCGAACCCAAGGCAAGCCGTCAGGTTTATGCGTATCGGGCCACCAGTAAGCGCTTAAACTCAAATAATCGTTTTTCGAACCACTCGGCGGCGTGATGCCTTTATCGGTTACGCTCATATCTGGCTGCTTCAATGCCCGATCGGCGGCGTTAATAAGTAACTGGTAAGCTTGTTGAGTCGGCTGAGGGGCCTTGCCGTGAAGAAGTTGCAGCTTGATATTTGATAATTCATCAGCCCGAAAAAAAGCCAGTTGTGGAGTGACTTCTGCAGCAGAGGTATTCATGGCTAATAGCGCTACGCCGTTGAACAAAGCTATTATAAGCAGCAGTGAAATTTTCAATCGTGAACAATACGGTGAACCTTGTCGTGAACGATGCATAGCCTGTTCTCCTATTACCCCGTGGCAAAAAGCATTCTATACAGTTTACCTGTAGGCTTAAAATATTTTTAGAGGTGCTAAGTCAAACAGCCAACTCACTTGAAGTGGTTTATGTCCCAGTGAAGTTATTCAGCAAGCTTGTAACTTTATAAAGATAAATAGAGGTGTTGCTTTTTTTATCTGCTGCTTTTGAATGTTAATTTCATACAGTCACCCCCATTTTTTTCACTGAATTATTAATCCCTATTCTTGCCTTTTAAATTGCCCCTATTAAAGCATTAATAGGGGCTAGCAAAAAAGGTAAATTAAGGTGTTATATTAAATATTATATAAGAGTGGTTGCTTCATCGCTTGTTCATAAGCAGGTGGCGCGAAATGGACATAAACGGGTGGATTATCTTGTTGATTGACAGGTGAAGCGAGTCTTGTATAGGTGGGTGAGTTATGTTGTGTGGTGGCACGGGGTCTTACACTATCAATAAAATCTCTAAAGTTAGTTTTTGAAGTTTTAAAATCCTTGAAAGAAGTTTTTGCATACCCTGCAACATGGGTTATGTGAGAAGTATCCAATTTACTTACTAATTTCTCAGACTTGTTAATCTTTTGCTCAAGATGCTTAATATTTTTTTCAATTCGCTTTTCTTTCTTTGCAGATCTTGCTTCAAGCGGCTGCATACCAAGCTTAAAGATCCTTCTATTTATTTTGGCTTTTGAATCTATGATATTGGCACTTAGGTTAATAACTGCATCAATTGAACCTTTGACACTTAAATTACGAGCGTTATCCACATCCTTACAATACTTGTTAGCGGCTATTGATACTTTAACTAGGTGTGTACACAAATCATTTATTTTAGCTTCAGACTGAACGTTAGATGCCTCCATGCCTCGTAAGCTTTGGGTGAAGTTACTCGTTAAACAGTTCCCGATATTGGTCATAATAATATTCCTAATCGCGTTTTTACTGAGGGAATTAAAATAATTAAAATCTTTACTCCCACTTATATGCCATTAACCACAGGCGGCAGTGAATATAGTTTGGGCGCGCCTTTTACGCAACGTTATAAAGCTATTTTTACAAAAATAACTCTTAACTTTAAATTAATAAAAATCTTCCTTATATTATTTGAAATTAATATATTGTCATGAAGGATTATCAATTGATTGAGATAATTGTTGGTGAAGTATTGAGGTTTATGCGGCGAGAATATCAAACTATGCATTTCGCCCTTGAAATAGCAGCAAATGTCGTTACAAAACGTGTTGGCTTTCGTCGCCGTAATCCGTACCATACACGCCATACGAACGCCCGCTGAGTTGCTCAGCCAGCGCAAACCCCTCTTTATATAACAATTCAGGTGCGTCATGCTTACCTGAACGTCAATTAAGATCTCGAGCACCGACAAAATGTCTGAAAAACAAGAAGTTACTAAGAAAGAGCAGGTTAATTTAAACAAGCTGCAAAAACGCCTGCGTCGTGACGTGGGTAAAGCGATTGCAGATTTCGGTATGATTGAAGAAGGCGATCGCATCATGGTTTGCCTGTCTGGCGGTAAAGACAGCTACACCATGCTCGAGATCCTGCGCAATTTGCAGCAGAGTGCGCCTGTCAATTTCTCACTGATAGCCGTTAACCTCGATCAAAAGCAGCCCGGTTTCCCGGCACACATTTTACCTGAATACCTTGAAAAACAGGGTGTTGAATACCAGATTGTTGAAGAGAACACTTACGCCATCGTTAAGGATAAAATTCCCGAAGGCAAAACTACCTGTTCCCTTTGCTCTCGCCTGCGCCGTGGCATTCTCTATCGCACTGCTACCGAATTGGGCTGTACCAAGATTGCGCTCGGCCATCACCGCGACGACATTTTGCAAACGCTGTTTCTGAATATGTTCTACGGCGGCAAGCTGAAAGGTATGCCACCTAAGCTAATGAGCGACGACGGCAAACACATCGTGATCCGTCCGCTGGCCTACTGCCGCGAAAAAGATATCGAACGTTTCGCTATTGCCCGCGAATATCCCATCATTCCGTGTAACCTTTGTGGTTCACAGCCAAACCTGCAACGTCAGGTTATCGGCGACATGTTGAAAGACTGGGACAAACGTTATCCGGGTCGTATCGAAACGATGTTCAGCGCGATGCAAAACGTAGTGCCTTCGCATCTAAACGATACTAATTTGTTTGATTTCAAAGGAATTCAGCACGGCGGCGAAGTTATTGACGGCGGTGATTTGGCTTTCGATCGTGAAGATATTCCAATGCAGCCAGTGGGTTGGCAGGCAGAAGACGACGATGTGGTCATCGAACGTCTGGATATTTTACAGATTAAATAATAGAAAATAGCTGTCTGAAACAAGATTCTAAAACAGTCAGTTTCTAGAAAATCATTAACAAAAACGCGCTGAATCGTAGTAGATTCAGCGCGTTTTTTAATGCAGTAAACTTTAAGTTCACCGGATTTTAGACAGTCTGCTCTGCTAACCAGCCAATGCGCATCTCCGGCACGGAACGCAGCAGTTCACGAGTGTAATTATCCAGCGGTTCGGCCAGCGTCGTACTCACCGATCCGTTTCTGATAATCTCCCCATTCAGCAGCACGGCCACTTCATCCGCCACTTCACGCACTACCTGTAAATCGTGGGTAATGAACAGGTATGAAATGCCGGTTTGATGCTGAATATTGCGTAATAGTTCGAGCACATCGCGCGCGACCAACGGGTCAAGCGCCGACGTCGGCTCATCGCAAATAATCAGTTTAGGCTCAGCCGCTAAGGCGCGCGCGATACAGACGCGCTGCTTTTGCCCACCTGACAGCGCCGCCGGAAAACGCTCGGCCAGCTCAACGTTAAGCCCGACCTGCTTCAACAAATCGTTTACCCGCTGTTCGCGTTGCTGTCGATTTAAAGCAGTAAAACACTCCAGCACCCGAGCTATTTGACTCCCGACTTTTTCTTTAGGATTCAAAGCAGTATCCGGAATTTGGTGGATAAGCTGAATGTCTTGCAACTGCTGGCGAGTGCGGTTACGCAGCCCTGCGGCCAACGGCTGTTTGTTCAGGCTAACCTCTCCGCTTTCTGGCTTGTGCAGCCCGCATATAACCTTGCCAAGCGTCGATTTCCCCGACCCCGATTCGCCAATGACCGCTAACGTTCTGCCGCGCGGAATCGACAGCGACAGGTTTTGTAATACCGGCTGATGGTGATATCGGGCGCTGATATTTTCGATACGCAGCAGCTCGGGTTGGTCCATCGGCATCGGCTGACGACTCTCGCCCTGCGCGTCCAGCAGTCGCTGGGTGTACTCTTTTTTCGGATCCGCAAGCAGCTGTTTAGTAGTCGCATGTTCAACCATTTTGCCATGCTGCAATACCATAATCCGGTCGCTGATTTGCGCGACAACCGCCAAGTCGTGACTGATATAAATCGCCGCCACGCCCGTAGCTCGAATCACCTCGGCTATCGCTTTCAGCACGCCAAGCTGAGTGGTGACATCTAGCGCGGTGGTCGGCTCATCGAAAATCAGTAGCTCTGGTCCTGCACACAGCGCCATCGCTATCATCGCGCGTTGCAGCTGCCCGCCAGATACCTGATGCGGATAACGATGATAAAATTGCGCGGGTTCGGGCAAACCGAGCTGAGTAAAGAGTTCGATGGCTTTCGCTTGTGCCTGCTGGCGCGGCAATATTCGATGCTTTAACGTCGCTTCGATAACCTGTTCGCCCAAAGTGATTGCCGGATTGAAAGCCGCCCCTGAAGACTGCGCCACATAGGCAATTTTTTTGCCGCGCAGCGCACGCAATTGGCGTGCCGATTGACGGCTAATATCGGCGTTGTTAAATAGAATGCTACCCGATTCGATACGCATGCCATGACGACGATGTCCAAGAATGGCTAAACCGATCGTCGATTTTCCGGCCCCGGATTCGCCTATCAGCCCCAATACCTCGCCCGCGTTTAAATCGAAAGAGATGCTGTCGACTAGCCGGCGCGGTTTTTTCTCAGTAGTGGCGACAACCAAGTCGTTCACCCGCAGCAGCGGATTTTTTTCAGTAAGTTTTACCTGAGTCGCATCAACCATGATTGCCTCCCCATGCACGGGTACTGCCGCTCATCAGCCAGTCGGCTACCGCGTTAATCGCCAGCGCCAGAATCGCAATCGCCCCACCCGGGATCAATGCCGCCCAAACGCCAAACAGGATGCCATCTTTATTATCACGCGCCAATCCACCCCAGTCGGCGGTGGGGGGTTGAATACCCAATCCCAGGAAAGAGAGCGCAGAGAGGAACAGCAAAATGAAAATGAAACGCAGGCCAAACTCGGCGATCAGCGTTTGAAGTGCGTTCGGTAATACTACTCGCCAGAGGATCCAGCCGAGACTTTCGCCACGCAAACGCGCGACGTCGACATATTCCATCACGCCAATTTCAACTGCCAACGCTCGCGCCACGCGCAGCACGCGGGTTGATTCCAAAAGGCCAAGCACCAGGGTCAACGTCAGAATGGTTTTCGGTAATACGGCAAGAACAATCAAAGCGAAAATCAGCGTCGGGATAGCCATTATCATATCGTTAATGCGTGAAATCGTCTGGTCGAGCCAACCGCCGCTAATCCCGGCGATAAAACCGAGCGTGCAGCCGACCACAAACGCCACCAGTGCGGCGAGCGCAGTCACGCCCAGTGAAACGCGGGTGCCCCAAATCATTCGTGACAGCAAATCGCGGCCCAGATTATCGGTCCCTAAACGCAGCGTCGCATCGGGGGCTTGCCACGCCATGCCGATGACTTTATCAGGTGCAAATGGCGCAAGCCACGGCGCGAAAACGGCAACCAGTACAAACAGCAGCAGGCCTGTCAGTCCAAGAATAGCCGTAGGTTTTAATGCGGGCATGTCAAAAATCCTCCTGCGCTTAGCGCGAATGGCGCAAGCGCGGATTGGCAATCAGCGCCAGCACGTCGGCCAGCAGATTAAGCAAAATGTAAATTCCAGCTAGCAGCAGCGCACAGTCCTGCATTACAGGAATATCGCGCTTACTGATACTGTCGACCATGTACTGCCCAAGGCCGGGATAAACGAAAACGTTTTCGACAATCACCACGCCAACCATCAGATAGGCGAGATTAATGGCTACGACGTTGATGATGGGGCCGAGCGCGTTGGGCAGCACGTGACGCCAAAGAATACGCGCGGGCGTCAGGCCTTTAAGCAGCGCGGTATCGACGTAGGCCGCACTTTGCGCGGCAATCAACGCGGCGCGGGTCATGTTACTCATATGACCCACAATCGCCAGCACCAGCGTAGCGCAAGGCAGCGCGATAGCCGTCAGCCGGGCCGTTAAAGGCATCGAATCAGACAACGTACTGTTGCTCGGCGCCCACGCCAGCGTGATGGCAAAAATCAGAATCAGCAAATATCCCGAGAAAAATTCCGGCAGGGCCACGGCGGCACGCGCCACGCCATTAAGCAGCGTATCGACGATACCGCCTTGATAACGCACGGATAAAAAGCCGATCGCCAGCGCCAGTGGCACGGCAATGACCGCCGTACATCCGGCGAGAAACAGCGTGTTGGCAAGACGGCTAAACAGCGGCCCCGAGATGGCCTCGCGGCTGGTGTAGCTGATGCCGAAATCACCATGCAAAATGCCCATTAGCCAGCTTAGATAGCGACCAATCGCCGGTTTGTCGAGGCCAAGCTGCTGGTTTAACTCGCGAATGGCGTCTGGCGTGGCGCTCTGTCCAAGAATGGCCGTTGCGGCATTACCCGGCAGCAGCTGCACGCCGATAAAAATCAGCACCGACACCGCCAGCACCATTAACAGGCCATAGCCCAAACGACGCAGCACCAGCCCCGCCAAAGATGAACGGCCCGAAGGCCGTTGCGTAGTAAGTTCTGACATCCGTTTTAAACCTTATTGCTGTTTCAAACCTTATCGCTATTTCAAACTAAGCCGTTTCTAAACTAACCGTATAATAACTAAACGTTTTAGCTGGCTTAGCTTTCAATCCACACCTTTTCGGCCGCGCGATTACCACTGAGCGGCATGCCCGGTACGGAGGTAAAGCCTTTGATTTTGGTCGAGCAGCCG
Source organism: Rouxiella sp. T17 (assembly GCF_036663475.1). NCBI lineage: Bacteria > Pseudomonadati > Pseudomonadota > Gammaproteobacteria > Enterobacterales > Yersiniaceae > Rouxiella > Rouxiella sp. T17. The sequence goes on from NZ_JAWUEA010000005.1 coordinate 20,102, forward strand.
TCGAGCGCATCGGCGTACAGCGGAATGATTTCGCTGCCCTGATCGACCAGCATCAACTGGATGTCATGATAAATTTGCTTGCGGCGCGCTTCGTCGGCTTCGCCACGGGCGGCTTTGACCATCGCATCGAAAGCCGGCACTTTCCAGGCAGATTCGTTCCATGAAGACTGACTGGTAAAGACCAATGACAGCATGGCGTCGGCAGTTGGGCGGCTCGCCCAGTTGGACGACACGAAGACTTTTTTCTGCCAGGTGTCGTTCCAGAAAGCATCGTCAGGCACGTGATCTACCTTGATATCAATACCCGCCTTGGCCGCAGATTGTTGATAAAGCTGCGCGGCATCGACCGATCCCGGGAATCCGGCGTCGGCAACAGATAACGTTAACGGCCCGGTAAAGCCCGATTTTTTCCAGTGGAATTTGGCCTGATCCGGGTCATAAGGACGCTGTGGAATGTCTTTGGCGAAGTAACGATTCGACGGGAAGAACGGGTTATCGTTAGCAACGCTGGCATAACCGCCCAGTACGGTATCGATAATCTGTTTGCGATCGATAGCGTATTTTAGCGCCAGACGGCCATCCACGTTATCGAATGGCGCAAGATTCGAAAGTCCTGGGAAAGTGTAAATCGCGCTGTCTTTCGCGCGTACCAGCTGAATATTCGGCATGTGCTGAATGCGACCCACAATGCGCGGGTTAACACGGTTGATAAGCTGCGCCGATCCGCTGACCAAAGCCGCTACGCGGGCCGTTGAATCGTTCATTGCCAGCGTTTCTACCGAGTCGACATGGCCGCGCGCGCTGTTCCAATGGTTCGGATTACGCTTGGTAAGTGTGGTCACGCCCGGCTGGAATTTCTCGAGAATAAAGGCACCGGTGCCGATCCCTTTATCGAAGTTTTCGTTTTCGGCAGTGATAACGAAATGCACAGCGCTCAGCAACCAGACAAACTCGACGTCTGGCGAGTTCAATTTAATAGTGACTTCGTGGTCGCCCGTTGCAGCAATAGAAGCCACGGGATCCAGATAGCCTTTCACTGGCGAAGTCGACTTCTCGCCGCGATGGTGATTCAGCGAGTAGACCACATCTTTGGCACCCAGCGCGCGGCCGTCATGGAACTGTACGCCCTGACGAATCTTAAGCACCCAGGTTTTGCTGCCATCGGCTGAAGACCAGGATTCAGCCAGAGAAGGCGCGAGGCCGCCCTTTTCATCAATCTCAACCAGACTGTTAAAAATCTGCGAACCTACAAAATAGATATAGGTTTCAAACCAGAAGGCTGGATCAAGGCGGTCCGTGCTGGAGGCGTTATCGATGCCCACCACTAAATGGCCACCCTTTTTAGGCACCGCAGCGTCGGCGGCATAAGCGCCGGAAAATGGCCATAAAGAACCGGTAGCCGCAGCGACGGAAATCGCGCCTGCGCTTTTGATAAACGAACGACGATCTAGCATGAGTTTCCCTTAGTAAGGGCCTAAGCCCTTTTTATCTAATTTTTATATGAAAACAGGATTATGAGTGCGCGCGGTCGCCAAGCTTTTCGCTTAGTGCAGCAATGTGCTCAGGGCCAATTCCGCAGCAGCCACCCACCATCGTTGCGCCCGCTTCAACCCACTCTTCGGCAAAGCTGAGGTAACCTTTCGGGTCAGTATCTTTGCGCAAATCGCTTAACCCTTCGTTGGCACCGCGCTTGTTGTCTGAAGGTTCGAAAGCGTTGGCATACACACCGATAGCCAGTTTTGAACCGTGGCGCGTAGCGACTTCTCGTGCTTCACGCACTGCGCTGGCCATCACTTCAGGGCGGCTACAGTTGAAGAGAATGGCGCTGCCCGCCAAACGCAAGACAGCGTTAACGGCATCAGTTACCGACTCACCCGAGCGAAGCTGCGCCTCACCATTTTCGTTTAGCTCATCTTTCAGGGTAAACGAAAGCCACAGTGGACGAGGATCATTACCTAACACTTCACGTACCAGTTCGACTTCAACAACCGAGCTTTGCGTTTCTGCCAGCCATAAATCGACGCTATCTTTTAATCCATCAACCAGCACGCTCAGCAGCCTTTTTGCTTTGGTTGGCTCAAACAGGTCGGGACGATAAGAGCCTAAAACGGGCGGCAGTGAACCGGCAACTTTGACCGGCGTCGGCGCGGCATCGGCGGCTTCACGGGCTAATCGGCCCGACAAAGCAATCAGTTCGGCACCCTGTTTAGCAAAGACTTCTTCACCTACGTGGAAAGGCACGACGGCGTAACTATTGGTAGTAATAACCTGCGAACCCGCGGCAATAAAGGCATCGTGGGCCTGTCGCACAAACTGCGGCGCTTCAATTAGCGCCAGTGCCGACCACTCCGGCTGACGGAAAGGCGCGCCCATTCTTGCAAGCTCACGGCCCATGCCGCCATCTAGAATCACCATGTTATTACTCATTTTTATAGGGTTCTCCGCTGGTTATCATTTGATGATTTAAATAAATTTTAAGATTGCAACACTCTACAAAAGGCGCGTTTAGAAGTCTAGATATCTTTATGGATAGAGGGATGCAGCAGAAGATTTCACATGATGTGGAGTAAATCTGAAGGATGATTTGGGCGTTATCTGCAAATTTACTGTTAGCGAGTTTGCTAAAGTCCAATGCTTACTTATCTCGAAATAAGCCGCCACGTTAATGAAGATATCGACAATTAATAAAGAAATTAATCCAGTCAATTCCAGCCAGCCCGTCAATACCAGCAAGATAGATAAGCCCCTGTCAGAGAATCACTCCTCTTGCATGTCATGTGTGAGCCATATTTGTACTATTGCCAATAATCTTGATGCCTGCACGCCTTTATCACAGGAGCAGTATTTCGATGCCCTGGATAATCAACCTTGGTTAAACTTACCAACCCAAACCCCATGGACAACCTCCCTGACCGCTACCGCACTCGCTATCAAAGATGCATTGCACTATCAGCTTATTCAACTCAGCAGGTTTACCTTAGCCAATGACATGCTAAATATCCTACCCCCAGAAATAAGCAAGCTGCTGAGTGTGGGCCTATTTTGTCATAGTCGCGGCGTCGATTACGTGTATCAGGCAGGGATTTTGGGCGGCCTAACGCTGCTTAATACACTAATATATAATCTGCTGGGCCCTAATACCGTTGGCATTTTGGTTGCTAGCCTGCCACATTTTTTACTTACCTGGCTTGAAGGAGAGCAGCTTCCGCTCACCTCGCAAATTATTAGCGCCTTAACCGGCTTGCTTCATACCGGCCTGCTCATTTGTGCCAGTCAAGATCTGCATCAGCCCGAGATATTGGTGAATTTGTATTCGCAGGTGATCTTGCCTGCGCAAACATTATTTATGGATAGTGGTTATGCCGGTATAGCCGCTACGGGTTTGAGCCTGCTGCTGTGCTTATATTCAGGACTACGACTCAGCGGGTTGATTAACAATGTGTCAATACCCCCTAATGTTCTTAATCAGGGTTTTGCCGTCATCCGCGATATATATGGGTTGTCGCAGCAAAGTTTTAATTATGAACGACAAAAAGATGGCTTATTGAAGAACTGGTATCAAAGGAACTTTCCCTCAAACCCGTGCAAATCTGATTCACAGGCCAGTCACTATTCAGAACGCCGTGCTCAAAAAGCGTTGGACCGCGCGGTCAATCATGCGATTCCTATTACAATAAGGAAGCGCTACGAGGGTGAAGAATATTTCCGATTAAAGGCAGATTATCAGCAACAAATATTACTGGGTCAACTTCCGGTCTGGCCCATCCCTAAGAGAACCTGTGTATCGCCTGATAGTGGCGTAAGCGTTCAGGATAACTTCTTAACTTCGGCAACTTATGAAACTGTAAGCTCACCTTTATTAGTCACTTCAAGCGTAATTGCGGCATCAACCCTCGCTCCAGGATGGCAATTACCCGGTAAAATAACTCTGCTGGCTGGCGCAGCCGTGGCCTCAACCACGGCATTTTTGGGTACATTTGCCTTAATGGGACAACACGCCGCCGACAAGACGAGGCAAAATCTTCCCCAAGCATTGCCTTTACAGCAAATATCAAGCAATAGTAGTCCGTTATGTGAGGAAATAATTCACGTCACAAGAAAGTTTTTGATATCGTCAAAAACAGGCTGGCCTCTTGCCGTGGATTTATTTAATACTCTTTTTCAAGCGAACGGCGATCCAGATTTAGATCGACTCAGTCAGTTTTTACATGCCGCCAATATCACCACTTTTACTGCCGAACAGCGAAATGATGTTAACGATTATTTGCTGGATACCTTATCGGTGCTTCTTGCTCCACCTCATTCGCCACAAGCCTGGAGTATTGACGATTTTATTTCAGCGTTGGATAGGCAGGCCAGCACATTATGGGAAAGATCAGAAAGCGTTACCGTTGAAAAAGCGCTGCAAACTTTACGACTTGCTGTTGCAGAACATTATATTAGCTTAGGCATAATAGACAAACTGAGGATGGCAAAAATAACCGAATTTTTGCTTGGCCAAATAATCCCGGCTGCATTAACCTTTGAACGTCATGAAATGAGCAGCCTCAATTTACAGTCAAAAAAATTCTATTATATGCTCAATTATATTGGCAGTGAGATTGCCGAAAATAGGCATATTATTGACAAGAATTTTGAAGCCGGATTACAAGAAGGAAGGAAAGATGAGTTTTACATGGCGCGCCTTAATAATTATCCCGCTAAAAACGTCAGTTCAACCCATGAAACAACATCAGTAACGCTTCGCAGAAAAATCAATCAGGATTTTTATGACTATCATGAACAGGATATAGACCTTGAAAGTCTACCGATGGTGACATTTGATGAAATTATCCAGATTGAATATTCCAAGATAAATATTTTCAAAAAGATCAACTTCAATATCGATAGTTTGCGCATTCATAATCAAGGTAGTTATACTCCCGACATCAATGTGCTAAGCGATTGTGCTAATTATCGCGATGTTATTCGCAGCTTCGAAGATGGAATGGCGATACTATATCGTTACTTACCCAATAATGTTCCGGTCGAGCTTCGCGATTATAACTCACAAAATAACAAGCCTAATCAACCCTTCCAACTTAAAGCCCATAAGAAGATGTCAGAGCTTAAAAAGCTTTATGAGATTGCCAATAAACAAGCAAGAGAGTTTTATAGCCAGAAATATCGTCAAGTAGTCGATATGGCGGTTGAGCTGCTTGATGCGAATGAGTTGAGTTTCCTCAGAGATAAAGACACAAGAATTTATATTATCGATACCGAAGTAAAAAGGCTTAAATTCCTGCGCTTTTTATTCATGTCAAAAGTAATAAGACTCTCACAAGAAGCTACCGAAAAAGTCGCCTACAATAAGCGGCCGTTTCACGAAATCGGTAAATTTTTCTTTGGTTATAGCGTTAGAACAAAAGAGTGTCGCTACTACTCATTTAATATTGAAGGCAGTCGCACTCAATTGGGTCAGTTTCCTTTACAAAGAATTGGAATAAATCAAACCAAAGCACTCATCACTCTCCCTCATGACTTTCTCAATGAGAACTATCTTTTCTTAGACGAGCGCACTTTATTTGATCCTTGTGACAAGGTTATTGAACCTACTATAAAATTAAATGCTTGGGACAAAACAGGCGATTTTTTTGCCGAGCGCCTGAGATATTACAAAAATGTTCTTTGTAAAACCTTTACTAATAGTAAAGATATTATTGTTAGCTTGAAAGAAAGAGCTATTGCGATTAATGGCTCGGATCCCCTGATGACTTTAAAAGATGAGATATGCAACGATAGAAGAGCATTGCTGCTCTTTCTCCAACAAAGAGATCATACCTATAAGTTGACTGAAAGAGAGATTCGTCAGGAAAAAGGGTTTTCAGTGGCCGTGGCTGAAAAACTGCCCTTTTATAGTTGCTTTGAACTTTTTAAAGATAATTTCATCAGCGATAAAGACAGCAAGCCTATTTCTTCAGCACTCCCTTTTCTACAGGCAGCAATTTGTGCGGCTGATTTTTATTTAGGTTATAACATGGTGAAATCATTCACGACGCTAGTTACCTCATATCGGCAATGCCATATCAAAAGGTGGATAAAAGAAGGAAAAGTTAAAGAATTAACCAAAAATCTCGATGCTGCATTTAAACTTCCTCAGTCAAGTCACACGCGATACCCGGTAGAGTATCAATACCAAATTAGCGTATTAGAACGCAAAATTAGTAAACTTGATGCTGAAATCATTGTATTACGAGATACTATAAAATCATCTACGCAAAGCTTATTATCTACCCCCGTTTTTATCGCTTTCCCTTATCTTTCATTGCGCCAGGGTGAAAACTTGAAGGCTATTGCTCGGCCTTGGGCATTCAACATGCTCAAAATGAGCACAAAAAAATTGGCGGATAATATAAAATTTAAACATCGCCCCTCTCCTTATTACCCCTTAAAACCGCCATTACCTGGGCATGATGAAAGACTGCCTCCCTCAATTATCGATAACAATGCCACTTGCTCCTCTGCTGGTTCAACTTTTAATAACATCATCGTTAATATATTTGATCTAAAAATAACTCACCCAGATCTTTATAAAAAGGCCTTTTTTTTCCGTCTTAAAGATGCCAAGTCCTTTAACGATTTATGATGAATTAAAAAAAGAAGGCTTAACTTTATCTAATCAATATAATTACATGTCGATGTTTTGCTTTATCTCATTAACCATACCAATTAGAAGTTATACGACACAAATACTGGCTTGTAATGAATTAACTGATGATTCAACCACCTCAAAGAACATTACCGAAGAACTATTAAATGAGTTTTATGAAAACTTCGAGCTTCACTCCAACAACATACTCAAAGATAAAACATTAACTCTTGAACAAAATTCATTGCTTAACAAAAGCATGAGTATAATTAAAGGAATTTTGAAAAGTAATATCCTGGGTATTGAAGCAAATTATGCTTACCTTGTTCAGCACATTCTTATGGGCGAAGATTTTTCAAAATTAATAAGATCACATCAAGGTAACGAACAGCAGAAAAGAGATGTCATTGACGAAATTGAACAAAACCTCTCTTTTAAACTAGATAAATATTCGTTGTACGGCTCAGCCAGGCATACATTACAGTCACAGTTTCACCATGCTGTAATTAAATACCTAGGCTTATTTATTGCCAACAAGATTGATGACAGTAAAAGTAACGCTATTCTTTTTTGTCAAAATTCACATATTTTCTCTCAACGCTTGGCGGATTCAAATCTAGATGCCAATGAAGTCTTGCCTACCCATGCCGATTTTACCAATAACTGGTTGCTAATTTCTGCCGATATTGAAGATATTTACCTATCCTACTCGCGGTGCGAGTATACCGCAAAAGTATTGGCGGAATTCAGTACCGATGATTGGCTATCTGAACCGGCACAGTTGGCCTGGTCGAAGGCTTTACAACCGAAATTATTTAGTGAAATGCGGTTTCAAGATCTCGCCCCTTTGCTACTGAAGGTAACCTCTATTCTGCTTGATGCCTGGAATAAGCGTTTAGCGCACGGACCTATTGATATCATTATTGGGCGGAGCGTTAACCGGCTTTTTATCGATGATGTGACTGCCGCAATGAAAGAGGCATGCCATGATTTTAAAAACTTACTATTTTGTCAGGTATATTCAATTGAAGAAGGCCGTTGGTTTACTTTCTTAAATAATGATTTTATATTTGAGGCCCCTAATCGCACTCGGCGTCATGCGCCAGACGGCTATAAGCTTTACCCTCTCCCTATTGCTTTACGACCCGACGAATCATTACCGACTCAACCACAGGTTAAAGATCTAATAGCAGATTTTTCAGGGAACATCCCTTTCCACCAACGTCTATATAAGCTGTCAGCAGGGAAAGTTAAAACCTCGGTATCGAATATTACCCAACAGGGTATGGAAATGGTTAATCAAATTATTAATCCTCAGGGTCAGATAATTGATTATCAAGTCAAAATTTTACAGCATCACGCAGACGAGAGCGTATTCTTGGACAATCGCGCAATATTACAAACGTTAGCTGAAATCATCACTCTACATTACCCTGAATCTCCGCGACTCTATGACTATGTTTTTAAGCATCTACAAAACTCTTTCTTTAACGAGCCGATGGCACTTGTAGAACTGAGTAAAGATGGATTCATTAAAGGGCAATCGATAGATATTTATACCGTGTATCTCTCGAGTATGGGAACTATTCCCTTTGAACATCAGCAGGCAATATTGCGCTTTATTGATGCTACGCTCCATACATTGCTTGGATTTACCTCCTATCTTTCAACTGTCGATCCGGTTCTGGCCGCTGCACCCGTATCTGCGATAACATCCCAGTGGCTATGTTTTGGCGCAATTATTTCAGAGCAGCTTGGCTTGGCCGAGAGTTCAACCGAATCTTTACTGCATTTAGGATTTAGTACTTTATTTGATACCGGCCTTTTTCCGGTTCGTTTACTTGCCCACCAGCAATTAGCTTTATTGAGCCCTACGCACTCTTTTGCGGATATCAGCCAAGCCCCTCAATTGGCGCTAAAAACGGTGGCAACGAATATTGCTGCCTTATCTACCCTGCAAAATATGATGTTATCTTGTTTAGTTGCTGATAGGCGGCTGGTAGAGTATATCAATCAGTGGCAATACAGTTTGGTAAGAATCGATATTGCCCCGCTTTCTGTGTTGATTGAAAATAGCTTGCAAGAGCAACAACGCTTGCTCGATGCCGTATTCAAACAACTTGCTCCCAATCAACAAGCGCGTTATCTCTCTGCCCTGAGAGCCAATCAGCTGAAGATAAGCTGGTATTCTGCCGATGATCGAATTGTTGGCGTGGCTTTACTCATTAATGAGCAGCAGCAAGGGATTATATTACCGCTCGGCCAACCCGAATCGGTTCCCTTGGCATTTCGGCAGTTTTCTAAAGCAAGCACTCAAGAAGCTTTGCTAAGCCTCTGTTTTGGCGGCTTTGAAACTACGGCAAAAGAAGTACAGGTCAGCGTGACTGTTTCCCTTGATAACATTATTCCAGCAAATATTGCCTTCGGACTTAAACAATTTCTTAGTCTCGAAAGTGCTTCACTGCTTACCTTAACAGGTGAAACTTATTCTGAAGCGCGGTTTAACCTGCTTAAGCAGGGAATTATAAGTTGGTCTGCTCAGCACCTTTTATTCGTTGCCCACGGCGATTCTCCTGAAATACAAGGGCTCCCCGAACTCACCCAGCGTATAGCCGAGATTGCTTCGCATCCTGACGTTATTAACTGGTCTCACGCCAGCCAGCACGGTGCAGCAACACCTCAGACTACCATTGATTTTTCTCGCGCCATTGCCAATGTCATGCTCACCAAAACACATTGGCCAGATATTGCTGCACGTCTACGGGAAATTCCGATAAAAAACGGCGCGACAGCATTACAAAGTTTACCTTCCGAAGGTTTTTCGGGTTTTTGGTGGGATCCCGTGAGTCATTTTTGTTATTTAGGCTGGCAGCATGATGGTCAGCGTTTGCTATTTGCCAGCTTAGCGGAAGATCGGGAGAGCTTTTATGCACTACCTGAAAACGGCCCATATGAAGCTATTTGGCGCTCGCTCGGGACTTTTAATAATCTGGCCGCCGATCTCCAGGCCCTGCGTCAAGGGATAATGACGGTAGATGAATTCTTCACTGGCTCATTACCTTTGGCCTGGCGAATGGAGTGTTTCAAAGAGAGTAGTTTCACCCTGCCTGAGGGGTCATTACCCCATCCCGCACTCTCAGGGGTTTATTATTATGGTGAGCCAAGTCGACGGGTTTACTTTTATTGCCCTACTACTCTTGCGCTGACTAATCCTCAGCCTCATACAAAGAAGTGTGTTCCAATACAACTAGCTTTTCTCGCAGATGGTGCTTATCGGATTGATTTTGATATAAAGGATGAAAGGTTATCAGCCGATCTGCACTTTACACTGCAAACCGGTTTACCCTCGTTAAACTCAACCGCATTAACCTTTTCACGAGATTGGCAATTTACGCCTACAGCAACATGGCGTCTTATCTCAGCGTCGAAAAGCCAACGACTGCTTAAGCAAGGTGTCATCCACTTCGAGAATTTTATTGAATGGGATAATAAAAGTCCTATTACTGCCGAAATGCAACCGTTGCCAAGGTTATTAGAAGATGTCATGGGCAATATTGTCTATGTTTTTGCTGAAAACAATTATCAGCAGCTTAGTTATCGTATTCCAGACGTTGAGGGTAACCTGCAACCTTCCCCTTACGTTCCGGTCGAATGGCCTCGCATCACCCCCAATTCGGCCCCCCACGGGCAAAGTAGTGCATTAGAATACTTTGACCATTTCTTTTCGGATCAAGCTCGCGCCAACACTACGGTTCCATTAGATAACGATCGTCGAGTTTACGTTGAATCTCTCTTAAAGCGTTTTCGTATTGCGCGACAAGAACGCTTGAACAACATACAAAAATCTATTAGCAGTAGCTCGGAGATACCTTTTCATTTTACGCAAAACCTATCGACCCAGATTGAGTTGCAGCACTTCGAACATCAATTAAGAAATCGCGATATAAGACTCGAGGTTGAAATGCAAAAGGGGCTTAATGTAAAACTTCATCTAACCAACGAAACCTGGTTTATTTTTCACTGGCGTAAAATTGATCTTTATAATCCCCAACTGCGAAAGGATGCGCATTTGGAAGCTTTCTACCAACAGAAGATTTTTAAAAAGTTGCAGCAGCTGTTGCTGGCCGAACCTCATGATGAATCAGTATATGGCCAACTCATCGTCTGGATTACCAAGAGTCTTGCGATCCTTGAGCAAATTATAACCATGTTAGATTCACTTAATCCTTACGCTATTCACCACCTTCCAACTTCAAATTACGTGAAAGATTTGCAGAGCTATCGCGCCGGGGTAAATGAATTCTTTAGCTTTTATAATGAACAGCCACACATTACTACTGAACTATTTAATCAGCCGTGGACCTTCAAGGTTGAAGAGCGAGGGGCCGAAAGGCGGCAGCCACTTTGGCAACCGGTAATCAACTGGCTAAAAAATGTTACCCAAGCAGCTAGCCAAGTCCTGCATCCTCTAGAGGTTTTTACCGGACTCACTAATGAATCTGTACAGTCAGAACACTTGAATAGTCGCGTAAATACCTGGCAAAGAACGTGGAACAACACACTTGTAGCCTGGTCATCAATTAACGTTTCGCAGGAGATATTGTTAATCCGTCCCGATGTGTCTGAACAAGGGTTTCCGATTTCTGGAGTGCTGCACAATTGGCCGGTAAAGTGCATTCTTTCTGCCTCACGACAGCCTGTCATTCAGCCGGATCAAACGGCGTTGGCATCTTTTTCACGGCTTGACCCTCAGCAAATCGAAAGTCTGGTACTCACGGCATCAGGCCCTTCGCCTGAAGGCATTATCGATATCCCCTTAGCCACTGAACCTAACAAAATGCTGACTATCGGTTTTTTCGCTCAGCTCGCCGCGCAACGCCTCTCCTGCGCTTTCGCTTTGGCCGAGTTAGCCGATGCAGCTTTCCTGTGGCGTTTACAACAGCGTATGCGGGAAGTTATGAAGAGAGAAAATAGAGGTTGGAACATTCAGGAAACTACGTTTTATGCTTCTGAGCAAGTAACAACGTTTTTGAATGAAACTCGGTTGGAGAGTATCGACAAACGAAAATACGCTCAGCTTTTCGGCGTATTATATGAAAATAAGTCATTGGTCATCAGGCTTATACTTTCAGATCCACAAATGCTGTTTGGTATGCTGTGCTTTTATCAACTGCAGCAGCAGCCTGCCAAAGCAACAGCCAATGTCGCCAAAGCCTGGTTTCTTTTTCAACACACCTTTAGCGAAAATGAGGGGGAACAGCCTAAGGGGCAAATTCTGCTGGCAGGTATTTAGCGAGAAAAAAGAAGAGGGTTTCAGTCAAATTTAACGGCTAATGATTGCGCTAAATCAATATCTTCAACTTTAGAATCTAGCACTATCTATTCCGCAGGTGAATGCAACGTCAAGCGATAGGCGTTGTGCTCCATAATTGTCCTATTTTGTTTTAGCAATTTAGAATCAATGCCCTGTCTTGATTCTAATAACGCCGGTCTATGTGACCGGCTTTTTTTTGCCTTTAATCCGGTTTTTTTGCTAACGCTAATGATTTAAAGCCACTTGCTGCGCTTCATCCACCAGGCTACACCGCCCACCAGCAACACCAGGATTGCACAGAAAACCGTAAAACCAAGATGGTTATTCGCTCCCGGAATGCCCCCCAGATTGACACCGAACAGGCCTGTCAGGAAGGTAGTTGGTAAAAACACCATGGCAAGCAAAGACATAGTGTACGTTCGGCGGTTTAACGAGTCAGCCATCAGCGAGCTAATTTCATCTGAAAGTACCCCTGTGCGGGCAATGCTGGCGTCAAGATCGTCGAGACCACGTCCGAGTCGATCAGAAATTTCCTGCATTCTGCGACGCTCATCGTCGGTCATCCACGGCAGGCGCTCACTTGCCAGGCGGGCGAACACGTCGCGCTGCGGTGACATGTAGCGGCGTAAAACGATCAGCTGCTTGCGTAACAACGCCATCTGCCCCCGTTCTGGCAGCTGCTGCTCCATCAATGCATCTTCGAAATCGATAATCTTGTCGTGCAAATCTTCGATGAAGTCACTGGTGTGATCGGTCAGGCCATCACACATTTCCACCAACCAACTGCCGGTATCGGTTGGGCCGCTGCCGTGCTGCATATCATTAATGATTTCGTTCATCGAAAACACTTTGCGATGACGGGTCGAGATAATCATCTTGTCAGTGAGATAAACGCGAATGGTCACCAGCTGATCCGGACGCGCATTGGCGTTGAGATTAATGCTGCGAAGCGTAACCAACGTGCCCTCACCCATACGCAACACTTTCGGACGAATGCTCTCGCCCGCCAACGCCTCGCGCACGTTATCAGGTAAAAGTGGGGTGTTGTTGATCCACTTTTCGCTATTTGGCATTGAGTAATCAAGGTGCAGCCAGCAGGGCTTTTCGGTACTGGCTATGCAATTTTGATTAATTTCGTTTACGCCACCTTTACCGTCTAACTGATACGCATACACAGCGTCTGAAACTTGCAGTTCTTCACCCTTGATGACATCCACGATAATTCTCACTTTCTCTAATATTTAATTTTAGTTTAGCGCTAACTCTTTGAAGCTCCAACAAATCGGTCAATTGCAGGCTCTAAGATTAAGGACTTTGACGCGCTTTATCATGACATGACACTCCCTGTAAGTGATGATCATCACGGGGCAGAGTGTATCAAAATGTAGCGTATTGGCTGGGAATGAGAGAACAAGGCGTAAAGAAAATCTTTAGGAGGTATAAGGATGATTTTAGGCCAAAAGCCGCGCCCGGCCTGCTCTGACATATTTTCTTTCATTGAACGAATAGACGCTGGATTAGTAATTCATACACTAATGTTATGAGAAATAACTCATTGCCAACACAACAGTCCTTTTCTATCCGGTAAATCAGGTATAACAATAAAATGAAACACATGAAAAAAATGCTTTTATCACTGGCGGTTCTGGGCTCGATGACGCCAGCAGTACAGGCCGCAGAGATGATCGGAAACTATACGGCAGCGGGTTATACCCACTGTGGCGGCATGAAAGTGCTTACTAGCGCCATCACCAGTGAAGACACCATGGTGCTGCAAATTACCGATCCGAAAACCAACGCCACGCAAATCTATTTCGGTAATCGAAATGAAGATATGAGCGACAAGGTTAAATACACGCTGTCGACTTACAATGCCGATACCAAAACCTTCACGCCGGATGCCTCAAATACCACCGTTAATTTTGGTATTAATGAGCATGCTGCCGGAACCTCTGGTGCAGAGCTGTATCACCTGACGATGGCCGGCCAGCAGTATAACTGCACGGCGTACACCGTTTTCGATCCGTTAGCCAAAAAGTAAACCGTAAGGTACAGCCTTTTCGCTAATAAAAAAGCCTCCGCAATCTTTGTGCCGAGGCTTTTTGTATTTTTAATTTTCAATTGATTTGATTTTGATTGAGCTGATTTTCGATTGAAATGCTTTTAAATGAAAAGCTTTCAAATAAAAACTTCACTTTGTAAGAGATAACCATCACTGTCGAAAACGATAACGTTAATCGCCGGTCGCCTGTAAATCGATAACGCCAGCGTGAAACGCCAATCCGGGCACCACATCCTGCGAAAGCCAGGTCGGGCCATCGAGATCGATAAATTTAGCGCCTACCGTTAACGGCAACGCCGCACGCACGGCACGAGAAGTGCAAAGCATACAGCCGAGCATTACATCTATTCCTTGCGCCTGCGCGGCCGAGGCCAATTTTAATGCGCCCGTCAGCCCACCCGTTTTATCCAATTTAATATTAACCATCTCGTAGCGCCCTACCAACTGAGGCAGTGAGTCAACCGTATGGCAGCTTTCATCCGCGCAAATAGGCAGAGGATGGATAAAATTAGCCAAGGCTTCATCGTGTCCGGCCTTAAGCGGCTGCTCGAGCATTAATACCCCAAGGTCAGCGAGCAGCTGACAGCGCGCCGCCAGCCCTTCGCTATGCCAAGATTCATTAGCATCAACGATCAGCGAAACATTAGGAACGACGCTGCGAATAGCCACCATGCGTTCAGTAATAAAATGGTCGTCGAGCTTAACTTTAAGCAAGGTCACGCCATTTTGCTGATGGCCGATTGCCGCCTGCGCCATCGCTTCTGGCGTGTCGATACTCAATGTTTGCGCCATGCTAATCGAAACTAGCGGCTCGATTTGCGTTAACTGCCACAGCGTTTGCCCGCGCTGTTGCTGCTCCAAATTCCACAATGCCGAGTCGATAGCATTGCGCGCCGCGCCCGCGGGTAATAACGTTTGCAGCGCCTGCCTGTCGATGCCCTGCTGAATCTTTTCGCTAACGGCCTCAAGTTCCGCCATCACCGAGATTTCGCTTTCACCATAACGCGGATAAGGCGTACATTCGCCAATGCCAACAATGCCATCCTCTTCGATTTCACAAACGATAACGCGCGCTTCGGTACGACTGCCGCGAGCAATAACAAAAGCCGTATGTAGCGGCCAGGCTTCTGGATAAAAGCGTACGCTTCTCATCTACTACTCCATATGAAAGCCTTCGGGCAATATGCAGCGAGGCTAATGTCAGTATAGACGTAGGTTAGGTGCTTTAAAAATATAGGGAAAACGGCGCGAAAATCGGCGTAAACCCTGCCTTGTTAGCGTCTCGCCGCTTTCGGCATAATTATTAATCTGGGGCATTCAGTTAAGCAGTTTGTGCGGCGAAAGAGGATATTTAGTGGCCAATCTTGGGTCTGCGGCCTTTATCATGGTAATCATTGTCGAGAGAAAATTGTGCAGATTGTTCACTATTACAAGGGCCTGTCATGTTCAACTTTGATTTTTATAATCCTACCCGCGTGTTGTTTGGTGCCGATCGTATTAAAGATATTGCAAAACATATTCCTGAAAATGCCCGCGTTTTAATCACCTATGGCGGTGGCAGCGCCAAAAAATATGGCACGCTGGATGAAGTTCAGGCCGCACTGGGTTCGCGCTTTAGCGTTGAATTTGGTGGCATCGAAGTTAACCCTCACTTCGATACCCTAATGAAAGCCGTTGCGGTGGTAAAAGAAAATCAGATTGATTTTTTGCTGGCCGTTGGCGGCGGTTCAGTGGTTGATGGCACCAAATTTATTGCCGCCGCGGCCTGTTATGACGGTGACATTTGGCCTCTATGGTCCAAACGTCAGCCTCTTCAGAAGGCACTTTCGATTGGCTGCGTAATGACCTTGCCCGCTACCGGTTCCGAAACCAACCATGTCTCGGTAGTGACCCATACGGGTTTGGGCCAGAAAACCGGTTATAGCGATCCGCTGCTGTTTCCGAAATTTGCACTTTTAGATCCGACCAAAACCTATACCCTGCCCGCAACGCAGGTGGCAAACGGCGTGGTGGACGCCTTTATTCACGTGATCGAACAGTATTTGACTTACCCTGTGTATGGCAAAGTTCAAGACCGTTTTGCCGAAGGCATTATGCTCACGTTACTCGAAGAAGGCCCTAAGGCGCTTAGCGATCCCGAAAATTACGACGTTCGTTCGGCAATCACCTGGTCAGCAACGCTTGCACTTAATGGCCTGATTGCCGCGGGTGTGCCGCAAGATTGGTCAACGCATCGCATCGGCCACCAGCTTACCGCGCTGTATGGTATCGACCATGCTCAAACGTTGGTGATTCTGTTGCCAAGCCTGTTGCAAGTACAGCGGGAGAGTAAAAGAGAGAAGCTGCTGCAATATGCCGAACGGGTGTGGAATATTGTTGAAGGGGATGAAGAGAGCCGAATTGACGGGGCGATTGCCAAAACCAGAGAGTTTTTCGAAGTAATGGGCCTGAAAACGCGATTGAGTGATTATGGTCAATCGAAAACGGCTATCGACGAGATTTTAGAAAATCTGCAACGCTTCGATATGTTGCCGATGGGCGAACGTCAGGATATTGATTTTGATCGCGCCAAAACCATTTTGACTATGAGCTACTAATATTCCTAAATGACTAATAATGTTCCTAAAAAACAAATAATTGCTGTTTTAGCCAGCGTTATTGAGGCGGCAGCACCAGACGTTTTTCAAAAGTCAGCTGTTTGCCGTCGGTTAGCGTTAAGGTAATAAGCGCTTTTTCGTGACTGTCGAGGGTGAATTTCATTCTCGACAGCGCGATATTCTCATCGCCAGAAATAGCGAGCCTGCCTTGTTGTTGACTGGTGCTCGTCCCGGCCTGCCCTATTTTTTGAAAAGTAATCTGCACCTGACATTCGCACGTCACGGATAAATGCGCCATGGGCGTAATCGCGTAAATATTCCCCTGATGTTGAACGTCGAACCATAAAGGCTGGCTTAGCGCAGCGGCTAATAGCAGTGAAACCATAAGGTAACCTCGATAAAAAAACAGGGCAGTGCCCTGTTTTTTCGTTTGAGTAAGAACTTGATTAGCGCTGTGCGGCGAAGGCCTGATTGCCACTGCCAACCTGCTGAATGTTGACCAGACTGCTGTTGGCTGATTGAGTCGAGGTTACAAAGTTGCCGTTACCGTTTTGACTAATCAGCAATTTGCTCTTGTCGCCGGTCTGGAGCGCATCGGCGTGGTTATAGCTGCCAAGTTGATCGACGGCCAAAATGCTTCTGTCGCCCTGCTGCGCGGTTGAAGCAACGTTGCCTCTGCCATGCTGGTCGATATCGGTCAGCGAATTCATTGCGCTAGTTTGCGCGGCATTGGCTACGTTATGTGAGCCTTCCTGATAAATTTGCATTTCAGAGCCCCAGGAAGTCGCCTGGAATACCGGCGCAGAAGAACCGCCGCCTTGACCGCCCTGACCACCGAAATCTGCCGCCATTGTTGTGCCACTAAAGACCAGCGCGGATACTGCCATAATTTTCCACAGTTTCATGATGCTACCCCATAGGTTCGAGTTTAGTTGGTTAAGTTGACGGCATCGACCACTAACGCTGCGTCACTTTTATCGCCATTCCTGACGAGTTTTGTACGATACCGGCTGAGCGGTCCGTACCACTTTGGCTTATTTGCGCCACGTTTCTGCGCCCCTTTTGGGCTATTAACGCGGTATTGCCAAATCCTTGCTGCTCAATAACTGACGAATTATTGTCGCCCGTTTGTGAGACCAGCGCCGTATTTTGATCGCCGGACTGAGTAATATCGGCGTTATTACCTTTTCCTCGCTGGCTTAACAGCGCCATATTTTGATTACCGCGCTGTTCGATTAGCGCTTTATTACCGCTACCCGCAGCCAGTTGGTCAAACGTCAAAGAAGACATTTCATTTTGGTGGGTAAATGCTTCCGAAAAAGCCAGATCATTTTGCTGAGCAAATAGGTAAGGGCTTACAAATAAGCTAGTCAAAAGCGCTATTGTGGCTGCCCGCCTTGGTGCTGGCCTCGTCCCTCCTAATAAAAGCCGCGGCTTTTTACTGTGAAGACGGAAATTTATATGTCTGACCAGATTAAACACTTTCATTGACTCCCCCCATGACCTAATGTCGGGTTAGTCATTACAGTATGCAGAGCTAAAATCAAATTAAACTCAGCGGGAAGTGGTATTTTATTTTTCGACTCATACGAAAGCATGAGTCGCGATTAAATTCATTCGCTCGCTCATTAATTATCTTGCCTCGCCTTATTTACTAAGATTAATGCCAGTCGACGATGCATTTGATAATTTCTTATAACTTACACTGATATGTTAAGTAAAATAAAGTGTGACTGATATCAAAATTTTATGCTTAAGACTATTCCCAGCGCGTTAATTAAATTAAACAGCCAAGAATTAAAAGGCGAATTATTCTTAAATAATCCATTCTTACTCAACTTGGGGCATGACTTAAAAAACCCAATAATTTCAGTTAATAATAAATATCTTGATTAGGTTAGAAAATTACCCCGCAGGCTAATGAATAATCATACCGTTAATAAGCCTTATGTATTACCCCTATATTACTGATGTAACCCTCTTGATTTAAAATACAGCCGCGCTAAATTGATTAGACAGCGCGGGGTATGTTTTTCCATTGCGCCAAAACTAGACCGTAGTTCGCTTGCACCAGGGATTTTACACAGCAGATTCGTCCTCTCAACTCTTCATCTGAAGCTTAACTCTTCGCCTGAAGAAAAGAGTTTATGGATCTTATTAGGAAAAATTCTATTATGACTATCGAGACCTTTCAATCGAATACTCAAAAGACGCCTCAGTCGAATAAAGTATTATTACTTGTCACCAAGCCTTCACTGCAATCTTCAGCATTGTTATTACAGCTGAGTTACAAACTCGGCATCAATACCAAATTGCACCATATTAATAAACCGCTGGATGAACCTGTCTCCGACGAGCTACTGGTTATATTTGATATCGCTCAGGCGGATAAGAAAATGACCAGCCATTGGCAAACTACGTTGAGCCAATATCGAACCCGGGTAAAGACTCTGCTGCTTAACGCTCCTGAAGATTATCCTTTTTACGAAATCGAACGTTGGCCCACGATCAGCGCCGTATTCTATCCCTCGACGGGTGAGACGCAGCTGACAGATGGAATTAGCAGCGTTCTACGCGACGAATGCTATTTCTCTCCCCGCTTTACCCGCTATTTGGTCAATCAGTCTGGACAGCAGCGCTATTTCAATCATCAGCAAAACGGCATTACCCAACGTGAAAGTGAGATTTTAAATAAGTTACGTATGGGTGCCTCAAATCATGAAATTGCGCAGCTGCTGTTTATCAGTGAAAACACCGTAAAAACCCACTTATATAATCTGTTCAAAAAAATCTCGGTCAAAAATCGGACTCAGGCAGTGAGCTGGGCCAATGAAAATCTCAGGCGGTAACAGCATGAAAACGGGCGTAATCATACTCATGCTTTGTGCCATGTTTACCTGCTTCGACGGACTGGCAGAGAAAAACATCAAGGATATCCGCGATCCGGGGTTAATAACGGATCATACCGTTAGCTCGGTAGGCCATGATTTTTATCGGCTTTTCACCGACCGTTGGGAGAAGAACCTGCCGGAAACCATGACCATCAGCGAACGTCCGAGCGCACGCTGGGGCAGTTGGATAACCATTAAGGTCGGACAGGATACGCTCTATCAAACGCTGTTATTTCCGAATCGACGCAATTTTGGCAAAGAAGTCGATACCGCCCTGCAAAATGTTGGCGAGGCGCTTTCAAGACGACAAATAGATAAAACCCTTCTGGGAACCGGCGATCTGTCCGGCGATGAATTCTAAGGAGAATACCGTGAAAATATTTCTGCTAGTCCTCTCTGCCCTGCTTTTCTCTCCGCTTTCATGGGGGGGGAATATGGTCTTTCAGTTTGTGAATCCTAATTTCGGCGGCAATCCAAATAACGGCGCGTTTCTTCTTAATGAGGCCAACGCGCAGAACTCTTATAAAGATCCGGATGCCTATGATTTTGATTCTTCTACCCCCAGCGCGCTGGATAACTTTACCTCTGCACTGCAATCCCAATTATTAAGCGGCCTGATGGGCAATATCAGTCAGGGCAAGCCGGGACGTTTGGTTACTCAGGACTTTATTGTCGACGTGCAAAATACCGATGGGCAACTGGTGATGAACGTCACTGACCGTTCGACCGGAAAAACCTCAACGATTCAGGTGCAAGGTCTCAGTGCATCAAACTGATCCCCTCGCCAAGGCTATTTGTTTCACTTTTGATACCTCCCTCTGTATAGACATAGGATAATAAGAATATGCGTACCTCTCTCCTCTTAATGGCCGTGTTGGTGCTTAGCGGCTGTATTACTTCACCGCCGAAAGAAGCGGCCAAACCTACCTTGCTGCCTCGCGCGCAAAGTTATCAAGACCTGACCCACCTGCCGCCAGCGAAAGGACGCATATTTGTCTCGGTCTATAATATTCAGGATGAAACCGGGCAGTTTAAGCCTTATCCCGCCAGTAACTTTTCCACCGCCGTGCCGCAAAGCGCCACCTCAATGCTGGTTACCGCACTAAAAGATTCCAAATGGTTTATTCCGCTGGAGCGTCAGGGGCTACAAAATCTGTTAAATGAGAGGAAGATTATTCGTGCTGCACAGGACAACGGCAGCGTAGCGATTAATAACGCCCGCCCTCTTTCTTCGTTGGTGGCGGCGAATATCCTGATTGAAGGATCAATTATCGGCTATGAAAGCAATGTCAAATCTGGCGGTGCCGGTGCGCGCTATTTCGGCATCGGAGCGAGTACTCAATATCAGCTGGACCAAATCGCCGTAAACCTGCGCGCTGTTGATATTAATACCGGTGAAGTGCTTTCCTCGGTCAATACCAGCAAGACGATTCTCTCCTATGAGTTCCAGGCCGGAGTATTCCGCTACATCGATTATCAAAGATTGCTGGAGGGGGAAGTCGGTTTTACTACCAATGAACCTGTGATGCTCTGCCTGATGTCAGCGATTGAAACCGGCGTAATCTATATGATTAACGACGGCATCGATCGTAACCTGTGGCAGCTGCAAAATAGCGGCGATACCAATTCTCCTATCCTCGAAAAATACAAACAGATGCAGGTGCCAATGTCCTGAGAACTTATATTTTTCAAAAATTAAGGGTAAAAAAATCGCCTGCGACACGATTAAACGTTATCGCAGGCGATGCTTTTTAAATCGGTAATCACTTCGAAAATCAGGACATAATCAGTCCGCCGTCGATATTAATCGTCTGCCCCGTCAAGTAACGTGCATCATCCGAGGCCAGAAAGGCCACCAGTCCGGCAACGTCATCGGGCTGGCCCGCGCGTTTTAGGGGAATATTTTGTACCCATTCCGCCATTAACTCGCCTTTGCCGTAACGTTTTTGATCGGTAGAGAGAATTTCGCCCCACACTCTATCGTTATAATCCCACATTTCGCTTTCGATAATGCCCGGGCAAAAAGCGTTAACGGTAATGTTATAAGGTGCCAGTTCCAGCGCCAGACTTTGAGTAATGCCGATGACGCCCATTTTGCTCGCGGCGTAATGCGGCGTATAGATAAACCCTTGGCGCCCCTGACCTGAAGAGGTGTTAATCAAGCTGCCGGACTGCTGTTTAACCATGATTTTCGCCGCTTCGCGACAGCACAGCCATACGCCGGTCGTGTTAACCGCCAAGATTCGTTCGAAATCCTGTTTGGGCATGGTATCGAAATGATCGATAGTGATGACCCCTGCGTTTTGAATCGACACGTCGACCCTGCCGAATTTCTCCATCGCCTGCTGGAACAGGCCTTGTACCTGAGTTTCATCCGTAACGTCTACCTGCAAAGGTAAAATTTCAACCGGGTATTTTTGTTTTAGGCTTTCGGCTGTTTCGAATACTCTTTCGGCGTTGGACACCATCACCAAATTTGCGCCATCACGAGCAAAACGTTCGGCAATGCCCGCGCCAATGCCTCGACAGGCACCAGTAATCACTACAGTTTTTCCGCTGAAATCTCTGTTCATCATGTTCACCTGTAAATGTTCACCTGTATAAATGTTCACCTAGAAATGTTCTTTTGTGATTAATTCGAGCGCGACGACGACAAGGTGCGGGCAACGGCGTCTTTCCAACCCTGCCATTCCACTTGTAGCTGTTCATGGCGAGCAGCGTTGGGAGTAAACACATCGTGTTGAGGCAACAGCGCCGTCAGCTGATCATTATCGAGTTCATCCAGCGCCTTTCGCGCCAATAGCCCGGCGCCCAATGCGGAAAGTTCGGGCGTATTGCTGCGCAAAACATCGCAGCCGAGCAGGTCGGCCTGAAACTGCATCAACCAAGGATTGCGCGTAGGACCGCCATCAACCATCAACGATGCCAAATGAAAGTCAGGGTGCTGGCGCATAGCATCGATGACATCCGCTATTTGATAACCGATTGACTCAAGTGCAGCGCGGATGAGATGCGCGCGATCAACGCCTCGACTCAAACCGCTAATCGCTCCGCGCGCCTGTCCGTCCCACCATGGCGCACCTGCGCCTGTCAGCGCAGGCACAAAATAGACGCCAAGAGTCGAGTCGACACTGGCCGGTAATTCGCTCAGCGCGCGCGCCAGCGTTTCCCCTTTGCCGTCGGTGAGGCCGGTGATTTGCGCCATCCATGCCACTGCGTCACCCGTGTGCGGAATATTGCCTTCAAGGCCGTAAACCACCTGCTGGCCATCGTGCCACGCGACGGTGGTTGCCAACTGGGTAATGCTGCTTTGCGGCTGCGGGATAGGCGCCATCACTGACGATCCGGTTCCGTAAGTGGCTTTTACGCCGCCCGCTTCGCCAAGTCCGTGACCATAAAGCGCCGCGTGGGAGTCGCCCACCATGGCCAAAATCGGCAGCCCGTCGGGCACGCCGTCGACTCCGCGCGTGACGCCAAACAGTCCGCTGGAGGGGCAAATCTCAGGCAGCGCCGCGCGCGGAATACCAAACAGCGTCAGCATTTGGTTGTCCCAATTCCCAGTTTGTAAATTCAGCAGTTGGGTGCGTGCTGCATTTGAAGTATCACATCGAAAGGCTACACCGCCGGTAAGGTTCCATAACAGCCAGGCGTCGACGGTGCCGAGACAGATTTCGCCCGCCTCGGCGCGCTGATAACCGTCAGGAAGACTATCGAGTAGCCAACGCATTTTCGAAGCCGAAAATAGCGGCGCTATCGGCAGACCCGTTATCTCGCGGATCGCCTGTTCGTGATGATCCCAACGCAGTTGCTGGCAAAAGTCTTCACTGCGCGAGCATTGCCAAGTGATAGCGGGTCCGATAGGCTCGCCGGTTTCTCGCCACCAGCCCATTGCCGTTTCGCGTTGATTACTCACCGCGAGTGCCGCTACGCGTCCCGCACCCACGTTTTCGATTACTTCCCGAAGCACCGTCAGCGAGGCTTCAATCAATACTTCACCCCGTTGTTCGACCCAGCCCGCCTGTGGCGTTTGCACCTGTAGCGGCCGAGAAGACTGGGCAATGACTTTTCCATGACCATCGATCGCCACGGCTTTTGCATTGCTGGTGCCTTCATCGATAGCGATAATCACGTCTCTTTGCTCAGACATGCTTCACCTCAGAGAGCGGCTGATTCGCCTGCAACTTTTTTTCGTGACGGCGCATCAGGGTGACTTTGCTTTGCAAACGTTGCTGGAACTGATCGATAACTACGGCGGTCACGATAACCAGACCTTTTATTACCATCTGCCAGAATTCACTGACGCCGAACATCACCAGACCGTCGGCCAAAAAGACGATGACGAACGCGCCAATAATCGAGCCAAATACTCGTCCGCGCCCGCCCGCCAAGGCCGTACCGCCCAGAACCGTAGCGCCGATAGCGTCCATCTCAAACATATTCCCGGTCATCGGATGGGCAGTCTGCAATTGAGAAGCGACCACCAGCCCGACCAATGCTGCACAGAAACCCGAGAAGGCATAAACGAAAATCTTCACTTTCGAAATGGGTACACCCGCTAATCTGGCTGCCGATTCATTACCACCAATGGCGTAAATGTAGCGACCCAGCGGCGTTTTTTTGGTGATATAAATACCTAGCAGTACCACCGCAATCATCAACCAAATCGGGTTATAGATGCCTAAAAAGCTGCCTGAACCCAACAGCGAGAAGCCGGTATTACCTAAGGCGTCTACGCCGTTCAGGTTCGGGAAAGTTTTACCGTCAGTGGTCAACAACGAGGCGCCGCGTGCCACATACATCATGCCGAGGGTACAGATAAACGGCGCGACCCCGAGCTTGGTAATGACTAATCCGTTAATCATGCCGATTAAAATACCGGCGACTGCAACCACGCCCATTACCTCAAACACGTTAAGGAACAGCAGGTTATCGCCCCACAATGGGATGCCGAACGAGAGTAAGGCGCCGCCAATCATGCCGCAAATTCCCGCAACGGCCCCTACCGACAGGTCAATACCGCCGGTCAAGATAACCAGCGTCATGCCAACCGCCAGCAGGCCGGTGATCGCCACGTGCTGAGTCATAATCAGCAGATTGGAAGTAGTAATGAAATTCGGCACCATTGCGCTAAAGAAACCCACCACGATAAGCAAGGCAATAAAGGTGCGCGCCTTTAGTAAGTACATGTAAACAAGATATTTTTGACTTTGCATAGCCTGTCCTTAATCTTAATCGTGGGGCGTCGATGCGCGGATCAGTTTTTCTCTGTCCACCTCGGCGCGCGGGAGATCGGCGGTAATTTTGCCGTCCGCCATGACAATGACCCGATCTGCCAGCTGCATGACCTCATCGAGTTCTGATGAGGAGAACATTACCGCCAGCCCCTGCTGCGCCATTGCGCCTATCAAATGATAAACGTCGGTTTTCGCACCAACATCGATACCGCGCGTAGGTTCATCCAAAAATACGACCTGCGGATTGGTCATCAACGCCTTGGCGATCACCACTTTTTGCTGGTTACCGCCACTCATTGAGGTGACAGGCAGATCGGCGTCGCCCACCTTAATCGACAGCTTGCCTATCATCTGTTGCACCGCCACGTTTTCGGGCTGCTCTCGAATGGGTAGCAGGGTTTTCAAAAAGCTTTTGCTGCATAAACGTGACAGTGTCATGTTTATCTTTATCGATAACAGCTGCACTAACCCTTCGGCCTGTCGGTCTTCGGGTACGAGCGCCATGCCATGTTCGAGACGATAGGCAAAGGGCCGGTTTTCCATTCGATTGCCTTTCAAATGAATCTCACCCGAGTCCTGCTTCATCAGGCCGATTAGCGTTTTGAAAAGCTCGGTACGTCCCGCGCCCAGCAGCCCGTAAACGCCAACCACTTCGCCCTGATGCAGCGTCAGGCTGACATCATTGAGCGAATAGTTGCCGTTTTGATGCAGCATGGTCAGCCCCTGCGCCTGCAAGACCGCCGGCCCTTTTTCAGCACAGCGATAGTCAAAATGCTTCTCTTTTTCACCCACCATGCTGGTGATAATCCACGGAATACTGACCTGGCTCACCTCAGACTCCGCGACAAATTTGCCGTCGCGAAACACGGTAATGTGATCGCCAATTTCCATTAGCTCTTCGAGGCGATGCGAGATATAGATGATGGTGACGCCGCGCCTTTTGAGCTGCTCGATAACGTTAAACAACACCTTAACTTCGGACTGGCTCAGCGCAGAAGTCGGCTCATCCATAATCAGCACGCGGGTATCTTTTGATAATGCGCGGGCAATCTCCACCAGCTGCTGGTGCCCAATCGCCAGCTCCTCAAGCGGCGTTAACGGATCGACATCCAGCTCCAGTCGCTGAAGCAACGCTTTTGCCAGCTGATACTGATACTCGACGTTGATGCGTCCGCGCTGGAAAAATTCGTTACCGATGAAGATGTTGTCCATTATTGTCATGTTGGGAAACAAGTTCAGCTCCTGAAAGATGATGCTGATGCCGTGCTTCTCGGCCTGATGGGTCGAGGTCAATGAGACCGGCTCGCCGTCGAGAAGAATCTGCCCGCTGGAGGGCGTTTCGACCCCCGCCAACATTTTCATCATTGTCGATTTACCCGCGCCGTTTTCGCCGATTAGCACATTGACCTTGTTGCGATAGACGCGATAGTTCACGTTATCGAGTGCAGTTACACCCGGATAAACGCGCGAAACGCCTAAGGTTTCGATAATCACCGGCGAACCCTGAAGCAGCGGATTGGCAAACGGTTCGGGCTCTACGCTGTTGCTACGTTGTTCAAACATCGCGCCTCCTTACTGCGTCGCCTGTTCAGGCATGATTTTGGCCGGCGTCAGCAAGATAGGCGGCTGAGGAGTATCAAAGGCGCTAAATACGCCCGTAACGGTAATTTTGTCGCCCACTTTGTACGTCGTTTTACCCAACGAAGCGATGGCGCGCTGGTTAATCGCTTTACCAAAGTCGCCAAACATATTCTGGTCGTTGAAATCGCCGTAACTCAGGCCGCGATAGCTGTCACGCAGTTCGGTACCTCGGAAGGTTGGGCCGATTTGCACTTTCACTTCGCCGACTTTCGGATCGTCACTCTTCACAATCAATTGACCATTACGAGATGTGGTATTCACTTCGCTCACGGTGCCGCTTACGGTGGTGCTGAACACGCACGGATTTTCGTCTTGACTGCGATAACCCAACTGTTGGCAGGCGCTATCGAAATCTTTTGCACTCTCGATTTGGGTCAGCAACCCGGATAAAGGTTTGGCACTGCTGGTAATTTGCGGGGCAATCTTGCTGTCAAACAGCGATGCCGCCTGCGCCATGTGCGGATTTGGGGGATTCTTCAGCTCCGCCAGCTTTTTTTCAGACACGATCCGGCAGCTGCACAACATCAGCGAAGCCATCACTATCCACATCAAGCGATTAGACATTTCACGTCTCCTTCAAGCCCCGTCGCGGCGAGGCTGACTTCTGTCTATCCAACTATCTATTCAACTACCTGAATAAGCGGCCAATGCCCTTTCGCGCCTCGGCCGCTGTTCCCGCAGTCTTTATTATCGATAATGCCCATTTCGATAATGCCTATTTCGATAATGGTTATTTCGATAAGGGCTATTGTCGATAATTGACGTTTCGATAACTGCCATTACTGACTGCTATTTTTGATAGTTAAAGTTATTCACTTTATCGGCGTTATCTTTCTTGATCAGAATGCCGCGGAACAAGATGCGTTCTTTACCTTTGTAGCTGCCGGTCTGAACGTATTGGTCAAGAATTTCAACGCCCTGCGAAGCAATCGCCTGTGCCTGCAACATCACGGTGGCGTAGAGTGCGCCTGATTTAACGGCGTCGCGTTCGTCATTACTGCCATCAATGCCGACCACGGTAACATCGGTACGGCCGGCGGCTTTGAGCGCGGCGATCGCGCCAAGGGCCACTGGACCATTGCCGTTGATCACGCCTTTGATGTCTGGATGCGCCTGAAGAATGCTGTCCATGATGCGCTTGCCGTCGATCAGCGTGCCTTTGGCATCCTGACGGGCGATCATTTTCATATCAGGGTATTGATCGATAACGTTGTGGAAGGATTTCGAACGGGTCACGCAGTTGTTATCGGCAAGGTTGCAGGTCAGCTCGGCGTAGGTGCCTTTCT
Organism: Rouxiella sp. T17; assembly: GCF_036663475.1. Taxonomy (NCBI): domain Bacteria; kingdom Pseudomonadati; phylum Pseudomonadota; class Gammaproteobacteria; order Enterobacterales; family Yersiniaceae; genus Rouxiella; species Rouxiella sp. T17. Next base: position 47,755 of record NZ_JAWUEA010000005.1, read on the forward strand.
CGCCCATTTTCTCAACGAATTCGTTGGCGACGTCAGAACCCGCCTGGAAGTTGTTATGTGAAATTTGCGCCAGCGCCACGCCGTCGACCGGAATTTCGCGGTTGATCAACACCACCGGCACGCCTGCATCTTTGGCCTGTTTTACTGCCGCAACGCTGGCCTGCGAGTCGGCGTTATCAAGAATAATGCCCTGTACTTTGCGACCAATAACCAAACTGATCAGCTCACCCTGACGTTTCACATCTTCGCCATGCGACAACACCAGCGTTTTATAGCCCATCGATTCGGCTTTCGTTTGTGCGCCTTTCGCTTCGGCAGAGTAGTAAGGGTTATCGAGTGAATTGACTAAAATTGCAAAAGTGCCTTTTTCGACTGCAAAGGCTGGAGGAACACAGAGACTGGCGGCAACGGCTAACAGGGCAAAATGTCTTTTCATGGTGATGTTCTCTCAATGTTATTGTTTTTAGGATACTTATGGCGTCGAATTTGTAGGGTTGACGCCACGGATTCTCATTGCATCGCTATTAAACTGCCTTTATTGAAAAACTTTCACTGCACATTCATTTTTGAATGGCTTACAAACATTTTCGAAGGCTTACCAGATGGTAAAGCCGCCATCGATCATCAGGTCTGCGCCGGTAATCATGTCGCTGCCGTTGCTCGAGAAGAACAGAATGGCGGCGGCGATTTCATCGGTGTAGGCAAAGCGTCCGAGGGGGATGAGTTTTTTCATCTCTTCACCTTTTTCGCCGCGCCAGGCCTTCTCGCCCATCGGCGTGAGCACCACGGTTGGAGATAACGTATTGACGGTTATTTGATGAGGCGCCCACTCTTTGGCCATCACTTTGGTCATGCCAAGCAGGCCCGCTTTTGCCGAGGTGTAGGCACAATGGTTATCGATCGCAATTGATGCCGCTTGCGAAGCGATATTAATAATTTTGCCGCCCTGCCCGCGTGCAATCATGCTGCGCGCCGCCGCCTGCGAACAAAGGAACGGACCTGTTAAATTGACCGCCAGATTTTTCTGCCATTGGTCGAATGAGGTTTCAACAGCGGGTTCGAGATGCACATAGCCCGCGCAGTTGACCAGAATATTGATCTGCCCGCACTGCTGCTCGACCTGCTGGAATACGCTGGCAACCTGCGCAGGATCGGTAACATCGCATTCGAAATAACTGACTCGCTCTTCGCCCAGCTCTTCTACTACCTGATTTTTGACTGCACTTTCGAATTGAGGGTAGAGCAGCGCCAAATGCGCGCCTTTCTCCAGCATCATGCGATTACTCGCCATCGCAATCCCGCCTAGTCCGCCCGTCACTACTACCACTTTTCCGGCCAATGACATGCTGGTATCAACGCCGTAACGCAAATTGACATCGTATTGATTAGTGCTCATTCGCAGCCTCCCGAGCGGCAGTGATGGCTGGACCTTTGATTGCGGCAACCAGTCCGGAAGTATCGATCGAAAATTGACGGCGCAGCGCGGTGCGGCTGCTGCTATGGGTAAACTCGTAGGCAGGAATGCCGAAGGCCTGCAGCGGCTGCGTTAAACGGTATTTAAGGATTAACTCACCGATGATGGTGCCTAAGCCACCGCTTAATACGTGTTCTTCCATGGTGATCACTTTTTTGTGTGATTTAATTAATTCAACCACGGCCAGTTCGTCGAGCGGCCAGAGTGAAGGCAATGAAACGACGGTGGGATTACAGCCCTGCTCGCGGGCGGCCAGCGCCTCGTGTGCCAAGGTTCCCAAGGTGAAAACGACGACGTCATCGCCTTCTGCCAGCACGTCGGGTTGACCCGGAATAAAGCGATAGTTCTCGTCGTGCAGCACAGGCAATTTGTCGCTGTCCATGCGGATATAAACCGGCCCTTTATGCTGAATCGCATGTTTTACAATGGCCTGCGCCTGACTGGCATCGGCGGGCGCAAATACCTGCAAATTGCCAAGCGTGCGGGCAATCGCAATGTCATTGGTACAGTGGTGAGTCGCACCCAGCGGGCCATAGGCGAAACCGGCATTCAGGCCGAGCATTTTCACATTGGTTTCGGAGTAGCAAACATCGTTTTTCATTTGTTCATTCGAACGAGCAAACAAAAACGGTGCCGCATTGGCGGTAAACACCACGTGGCCGCTCAGGGCGACACCTGCCGCCATGCCCACCATATTCTGCTCGGCAATGCCGACATTGATAACGCGATCTGGATAGGCTTTTTCGAAAGGCCCGATTTTCGAAGTGGAAGTCGAGTCGGCGACCATCACGCTGATATTTGCTCCCAACTCCTGCTGTTCGATAAAGGTTGCCACGACGGCGTCGCGTAAGTCTTGCATGATCACTCCTCCAGCTCTGCCAGCCCTTCGGCTAACTGCTGATCGTTAGGTACGGCGTGGTGCCAGGCGGGAACGTTGGCCATGAAGGAGATACCGTGACCTTTTTCGGTATTGGCGAGAATCACCCGAGGTTTACCCACGGTTGGCTGCGTGACGGCGGCGTAAATAGACTCGGGATCGTGGCCGTCACACTCCAGCACTTCGAAACCGAAAGCCCGCCATTTGTCGGCCAGTGGCTCGAGCGGCATAATATCTTCGGTTTTACCCGCCAATTGCAGACGGTTTCGATCGACAATTGCTACCAGATTATCGAGTTTGAATTTGCTGGCAGACATCGCCGCTTCCCAGTTGGAACCCTCGGCCAGTTCGCCGTCACCCAACAGCACGAAAGCGCGACGATGTTCGCGTCCGCTGATTTTATTGCCCAGCGCCAAGCCGACGGCAATCGGTAAGCCGTGGCCCAAACCGCCGGAGTTAATCTCAATCAAATCAGGCAGTTTCTGATGTACAGGATGTCCGGCCAGTAAGGTGTCGTCGCCCATAAACTGGTCAAGAATTGCCGGATCCAGCAGGCCCATCGCCGCTGCGCTACAGTACAAGCCGCCCGCGCCGTGCCCTTTCGAAAGAATAAAACGGTCTTGATCGGGGCGCTTTTCGCCTCTGTCCATGACTGCCATATAGAGCGTACAGATAATATCGACTTCAGAAAGATCGGCCCCGGTGTGGCCTTTACCCGCGTGATGATTCATTTGCAAAACGTAGCGACGCGCCTGCCGAGCGACGGTTTTGATTTCCTCAAACTGGCTTGTTTCCTTAAACAGACTTGTTTCCTGAGCGTCCATCTTTACCTCGTCTTGACCTTGCCGCTGACGCTAGCCTGTTCCCATGAACAGCTTCGTTTACGGCGCAACTCATTTTCGAATAAAACTATAGATTATCGTTTTCGATAAAAATGAGCGAGCGATCAAGTTTTGCACAAAAGAAAATGAGGCTAAATAAGTTATATAAATCAAGTGGTTGCTTAATATTATATTTTCGTATTTATTAATAACTCTTTGTAATACAACAACAACCCTAAAAAATCACCTTCATTCATTTTCATATGAAAATGTAAAAACAATTTCATCTACCTCGCTTTCGAGTAGATAGACAGTTAAAATTTCCAGCATGCCTCGGGAATTTGGCTTATAAACCGATATTTACGGCTCTGGGTCGCTAAGATGAAGGCATCGGTAGCAAAAGGAGATTTCAATTGAAAAGCAAAAATGAGCAGTGGGCGGACATGCAGCACCGCCGTGACAAGATTTTGGAGATGATCAGGGAAGACGGCACGGTCACCGTGAAGATGCTTACTGATGCTTTTGAACTGACTGAAGCCACCATTCGTAGCGACTTACGTTTATTGCAGAAGCAGGGATATATTCAGCGCTACCACGGCGGCGCGACGCTGATGGATGGCAAGCAGAACACTCACGCGATGATGCTTGAGCGCCAGACGCAGCTCACTGAAAAGGAGGCGATTGGTAAGTTAGCGGCCAGTTTTATCGAGGCGGGCGACACAATTATTCTCGACTCAGGCACCACGACGACGGCAATTGCCAATCATCTTGGGCACATTAAAAAGCTGTCGGTGATTACCACTGCCGTCAATATTGCGTTGCAGCTCGGCGGCGAACCCGGCGTCAATATTTTACTGACCGGCGGCACGTTTAAATTTCCGACTCTTTCGACGTCAGGTGAAAAGGCGGCCAGCTTTTTCGAAAACGTGCTGGCGGAGAAACTTTTTCTCGCCACCGCCTGTATTTCGCCCCGCGCCGGCCTCAGCTTTCCGAGTGAAACTGACATCAAGGTAAAACGCGCGATGATTCAATCTGCAAACGTGGTTTACGTCGTCGCGGACTCCAGCAAAATCGACAAAGTGTCGATGTTCGCCCTGCCGTGTGATTGGGAGAAGATTAATTATCTCATCACGGATGAGGGGATTAGTGCGGAATCCAAGGCCGCTTTTGAAAGAGAAGGCGTAACGGTGTTAATCGCTAGGGGGCTTTAGCTTTGGAAAGCTAAGGTAAACTTTTTAAGTTCAAGATTGGTTGATAAACGATTTTGATCTTTAAATTCAAATTAAACTATAGATTCAAATTCAACTTCAACTTCAACTTCAACTGAATACGCTTCGCTTACTGCGCGTTGCTGAAGCTTGACCGAGCATTGACGGTTTTTTAAGTTCAACTGCATGCGCTTCGCTTACTGCGCGGCGGCGCAGACCGCCCAAAGGCCCGCAGTCGCTCGGGCCTTTGGAATCCGAGCTTTTTTTCCAAAGTTGCAACTTGAGGATTACATTCGTAGATCTTTCCAGTTGCTTCTGCGCGTGGCGTAGGTCGCGGCGCTTCGCGCTCCCGTCACTTCGTTCAGAAGCCAAAAACGTCTTCTTCAACTCCGTTCCGCGCCGTCCTGATCCCGCCAATCACAACACTTAAAGCAAGGGCGGATACTTTTGGGCGGTCAAGGACCTATCTCTCTAACTTAATAGATTTTGTTTTTAATAAGATAACTTAAACTTCAAAAATTTTATTTACCCGATGTTCTTATTAATTTTCAACTGATTTTTCCTGATTTTTATCTGATGTTGCTGATTACCTTAACTAGGCATGAGTGATCGGCCTTTGAACGCTTAAAAGTATCCGTTTTTTCTTTTGAGGCTGTGATTGGCGGTATCGGGGCGGCGCTGAATGAAGTGATTTGAGACGTGTTTGGCTCAAATCCGTAATGAGGGAATGGCGAAGCCGCGCGACCAACGCCACACGCTGTGGCAACTGGAAAGATCTCCCTTTCTAGTCCTCAAGTTACAGCTGTGGAAAAAAAGCGCGGGATTCTCAAGGGTGTTCGCTTAGGAACATCCTTGAGGCGGTCTGCGCCGCCGCGCAGTAAGCGAAGCGCATGCAGTTGAATTTAAAAACCGTCAAGGCTCGGTCAAGCTTCGGCAACGCGCAGTAAGCGAAGCGCATGCTATTGAATTGGAAGTTGAAGTTAAAAGATTAAAGGTCAAAATCCGTTGACCCATTAATTTGAATTTAAAAGTTGCCTTAGATTCAAAATCTAAAAAAAGGTTATTTCGGCCAATTCGGCCAAACCTTGCGATTTTCATCGCCCGAAACCCCATACAGCTTGTCGATCTCCCGACGCCCAAGGCCTATATCTTTTAATTGCTCGTTAGAGAGATTTTTCAAAATCTTCGCCGTCTGCCTCCGCGCCCACCAGCTACTTAAAGCATTTAAGAAAAACCGTCTACGCCCACTCGTAACCTCACCCTGTGGTTCGGCAATCACGTGTACGTTATTAAGAAACTGTTCGCTATCGCTGATTCTTTTCATTTTTTATCTCCTGTTCACCCGTGCAACTAGAATCCTCCAAACGGGTTTTGCGATACAGATTCAGTTTTTAATTATTTTCACCATACAGATATGGCTATAAGCACAGATTTAGGCGTAAATTAATGTCATCTGTACTGCTACGAGAAATAATCGATGAACCGTTATGATAATTTAGCCAACGTTTTAGGGGATCGGATTGAGCAGGGTTTGTATCCTGCGGGACATCGTTTGCCATCGGTGAGAGTGCTGAGCAACGAACACGGGGTCAGTGTCAGCACCGTGCAGCAGGCTTATCGCGTGCTGGAGGAGCGGCAACTGGTCGAGGCGCGGCCAAAATCGGGCTATTTCGTTTCATTGCTTAAAAAACGTGCCGACTTGCCCGCCGTTTGCCGTAATCCACAGCGTCCGGTGGATATTTCACAGTGGGATTTAGTGCTTGCGCAAATCAACAGTCGCGCAACGCCGGGGATGGTTGCGCTAGGCGGTGGCACGCCGGATGTCACCCTTTCGAGCCTGAAACCGTTGGGGCGCTCTTTGGCACGCGTCGCGCAACGCACTGATATTTCAGCTTTATATTACGATACGATTGATGGTTCAAAGGTGCTGCGTGACCAGATTGCTCGCCTGCTGATCGACAGCGGCAGCAATATGGATGCCGAAAATATCGTTATCACTACGGGTTGCCACGAAGCGCTGTCGATTGCTATCCGATCGGTTTGCGAATTCGGTGACATTGTGGCGGTGGATTCGCCAAGTTTTCACGGCGCGATGCAAACGTTAAAAGGTTTTGGCATGAAGGCGCTGGAGATCCCGACCGATCCGGTAACAGGGATAAGTATCGAAGCGCTGGAAATGGCCCTCGAACAGTGGCCGATTAAAGCCATACAGTTGACGCCGAACTGTAATAATCCGCTGGGTTATAACATGCCCGACGATCGCAAAAAAGCGCTGCTACGATTAGCGCAAGCCTATGATATTGCGATCATTGAAGACGATGTATATGGCGATTTGGCCTATCAATATCCGCGTCCGTCGACCATAACGTCAATGGATGACGATGGTCGCGTATTGTTATGCAGTTCGTTTTCGAAAACGTTAGCGCCGGGTCTACGGATTGGCTGGATTGCTCCCGGACGCTATCGAGATCGCGCGATTCATATGAAATATATCGGTACGGGCGCGAGCGCGACGCAGCCGCAAATTGCCATCGCCGAATTTATCCAGCAGGGCCATTATCAAACGCATATTCGCCGCGTGCGCCACCAGTATCAGCAAAATCTGTGCATCATGACCGATTGGATCAGCCAATATTTTCCGGAAGGCGTCAGGATCAGTCGCCCACAGGGCGGGTTTTTGCTGTGGATTGAGCTGGACGAAAAAATCGATACCCAGAAACTTAATCGCCTGTTAGAACCTGAAAAGATTCAGATTTCAGTGGGTTCGATATTTTCCGCGTCAGGCAAATACCGTAACTGCCTGCGCGTCAACTATGCCCAGCTTGATGAGCACGTTCATCGACCCGCTGTGAAACGAGTGGGTGAAATGATCCATCAGATGATGCTAATGGCGTAAAAATAGGCCGCCTATTATGGGCGGCCATCTCTTCTTTCCACTATTCTTCTTTCCATTACTCTTCTTTCCATTAACTTTTTATGCTGCAATTCGCTTAACTTGCGAAGTTTGTACCCTTCTGCCCCACAATCACTTCAACCTGTTCTGCCGCCAGCTCGCGGCCATCCTGTGACCGAAGTTTAATCGGCGCTAACGGCTGTTGGGTTTCGCGTTCAACTACGCGGCTGCACGTTTCATTTTCGTTAAACATGTACTGATTGCCCCACTGTCCGAGCGCAATCAGAATCGGATACAAGTCTTTCCCCTTTTGCGTCAAGACATATTCCTGATAAGCGGATCCGTCCGAGGCTGGCCCAATCTGCATCACGCCTTCCGCGACCAAGGTTTTTAATCGTGAACTGAGAATATTTTTTGCCACGCCAAGGCTGCGCTGAAATTCGCTGAATCGACGCACACCACCCAGCGCATCGCGCACAATCAGCAGCGTCCACCAGTCACCAATTAAATCCAGGGTGCGCGCAACCGGACAAAGACTGTCACTCAGGCTGGTTCGTTTCATTTATCACTCCGTGCTAAGGCAAATAATCTGGTTGCATTATAAAACCGCCAGTGCTAAAAATCATCTGGTTTAATATTGCAACCACATTCACTTCGAGGATCTCATCATGACTTTATCAACCCAGTCTGCACCTTTAGCTTTGATAACGGGCGCGTCTACCGGTATTGGTGCCACCTACGCCGATCGGCTAGCAAAACGTGGATACGACCTGATTCTTGTTGCTCGCGACGGCGTAAAGCTCGAGCAGCTCGCCGCTGACATTTCTCAACGTTATGGCGTGGCGGCAAAAGCATTTCCCGCCGATCTCACTGATGGCGAAAGTTTAAAAAAACTCGAGCAGTTTATACAGGCCACGCCCGCAATCTCTTTACTTATCAATAACGCGGGTACTATTTTACCCGGCGGTTTTAAAAACTCTGACGTAGAGGCGATCGATAAACTGATCCAACTCAACGTGACCTCCGTCGCCCGCCTTTCGCGCGTTGCGCTGGACGGACTTCGCCAGCATCAACATGGCGGCATTATCAATATTGCGTCGGTATTGGCGCTGGCCGCTGAAATTAGCGATCCGGTTTACACCGCCAGTAAGGCGTTTGTTTTAACCTTTACCCAATCGCTGCAAGTGGAGCTGGCCGATAGCGGCCTCTATTTTCAGGTGGTATTACCGGCGGCAACCCGCACCGAGATTTGGAACAAGGGTGGCAAAAACATTGATGAAATTCCGGGCATGATGGAAGTTGGCGAGCTGGTCGATGCAGCGTTGGTCGGATTTGATAACAAAGAGCCTGTCACTATTCCGCCGCTGCAAGACGAAACAAAGTGGCTGGAATTTGAAAAGCTGCGCAAAGCATTGGTGCCAGAGTTTCTGCAAGGTCAGGCCGCGCCGCGTTATCGATAATCATTTTATTTTTATTTGAGCCTGTTTTGGTTAAACAAAGCAGGCGTAAACCTTTACCCACGTTGCAAGCGAAGAACAGACTGGTTACATTGGAATAATCGAAAATCACCGTTTTTTAACATCTGCATTTGTTTGAACTACAAAGGGTAAAGTAAAAATGACTGAATTCGTTATCCCGCAACCTAACGTTGCTTCGCTGGCCGTTGAAGGACAAAAGGCACGTTTTCCGCTGCGCCGCGTCTACTGCGTTGGCCGTAATTATTCCGAACACGCTCGTGAAATGGGCCACGATCCCGATCGCGAGCCGCCGTTTTTCTTTGGTAAACCCGCCGACGCCGTGGTGCCCGCGCAGGGCGAGGTGCCCTATCCGACATTGACCGCGGATTTGCATCATGAAGTCGAGTTAGTGGTGGCAATTGGCAAAGGTGGCAAAAATATTCCGTCCGCGCAGGCGCTGGAACACGTTTGGGGATATACCGTCGGCGTCGATTTGACGCGTCGCGATATACAGGCTGCCGCCAAAAAGCTGGGGCGTCCGTGGGATTTCGCCAAGGGTTTTGATGCTTCCGCGCCCGCTAACGCGCTGATCCCCGTAAGTAAAGTTGGGCATCCTGCGAAAGGCAAAATCTGGTTGAATGTTAATGGCGAGCCCAAACAGTCGGGCGATTTAAGTGACCAGATTTGGCAGGTCGCCGACGTGATTAGTTATCTTTCAGAAGCCGTAGAACTGAAAGCAGGCGATTTGATTTATACCGGCACGCCGTCTGGCGTAGGCGCGTTGCAGCCTGGCGATGTGGTCACGGGCGGTATTGAAGGCGTGGGCGAATTTAGCTTTACGCTAGGTAACAAACCTTAATTCAACTCTTAGACTTGTAGAAAATTGCGTAAAGAATAAGCCCGCATAATATGCACTGCTGCAGATTATGCGGGCTTTTCTTATTGCCTCGGTCTTATTATTGGTGTGCTTCTTTCCCCGGTCCTCTTTCTTTGACGAACAGTTTTAGCTGCCCACCTTTAACTTTCTAGCTTTTAAAGTTGTTTCTGGGAGAATTCGAGCACGATAAATTCAGCTGGGCTGACGGGCGCCATGCCCACTTTAATAATCAGCTTTCCGGCGTTAATATCCTCTTTATCCATCGTTATGCCCAAACCAACTTTAACAAAGTAGGCCAACTCGGGTTTATCGCCGAATAATGCGCCCTGCTTCCAGAGATTATGCAAATATACATCAACCGCGCTGCGCAGGATTTCCCAGGTGGCGGGCGTATTGGGTTCAAAGACTGCACGAGCCATAATTAAGTTTGTGTTGACATCATGTTGTATTCAATAACTACAAAAAGTCATCTCTGACTAATTTGCTTTTAACTCACTATTCACTCAGAAATTTCTTATGAATTATTCTTTAACTAAAGTAATATGTAACGTGGGAAATCACTCGGTATAGATTTACATGATAGATGCCCCTAAAGGACATAATAAGTAGTAAACATGCAGTATTATGAAAAAATATATTAAGTTAAGTAACCCTGAAGTTTATCATGCTGTTAGTTTACCTTAATTATCAACTTGATGTAAAAATCAGACGCTTATGCCATCTGAACCACTTAATTAGCGTGAGCTATCGCAATAACTCAACCTTTCTACGTAGTCGTGTAATAATAAAAGCAGTTGAAGAGAGTAATCTATCTCCTTCCTCTGATTATTTTACATTTTGTATAAACACATCGGATTACTTTATATAAAATTTAAATAATTGATTAAGAAAGTTTAACTATTTTATTTATTCCAAAAATTTCACTTAATTATGATAGAAGGCTGTAATGCATAACTTTGATATTAATAGCGCTACAATTTCGCAAGTAATTAAAGACGCAGAAAAATTTATCAGGGATTCTCCGTTTGGTAATGTGGTAATTAACGTGACTGTTCATCCAGATACCAATGATTTTTCTGAAGATGATACAGGTTTAATATGCGCATATCTTATATGGGAATTCGAGAGGGAGATCAAACTTGTTCTTGGAGAGGATTTTTACGCAAATCGTTCTGCTGTAGACATGCATCATTATACTTTTACATTTTACGAATTTTCGCCACAACATTTTCTAAGCAAAGAATACTGATACGCGCCCAATATATTCCGTAATGATCTTCAATAATATGAAACCTGAATTCTCTGTTGTTGTTAATATTTTCTACCAAAGTAACAATAGAAAATTCCTTTCAAGGCATTAATATTTTCATGGCATGCTGCTCTTCTACACAATTTAGCTGAATCTCTATACCGTTATAAATTAGATGAAAATTTTTGTTAAGCGCAGAATTTATAGACTTAACAAACCGGTTATTTTGCCCGTATTCGTTGTGTGCAAGGTCTACATATAAGATAGCTATCTTGAGTGAAAATACGCTACCTCATGAAAATATTAGGATTACCAGCGCTTAAATGCGCTTTATCAAACGTGTTCAATGCTGCTTATTTCACACCTTTTGCTAATTGTCTTATCGCTTTTCGTGAACCATCAAAAAAGCCCCCGACCTTAAACAAGGTCGAGGGCTTTATGATTTTTACAGTTGAATCTTTGTTGCTACAAAATTATTTCGCTTCGAACGTCTCAGCGTGCTCTTTCTCGAGCGCTTTAACTTCTGCCGCGCGACCGCGCAGGCCGAACCAGCCGAAGACCAGCAGCACGACTAACAGCGGAATAGTCGCTACGGTGTAAGTCCCGTTCGGGTAGTCGAAGGCCATCAGCACCAGCACGCTAGCGAGGAACAGCAGCGTCAGCCATGAGGTGAACGGCGCACCCGGCATTTTGAAGGAGACATCTTTCGCCTTGCCTTCTTTAATCGCCTTGCGCAGTTTCATCTGGCAAACCACGATGAAGCCCCACGAGCTCAGAATGCCCAGCGATGCAATATTTAAGACGATTTCAAACACCTGCGACGGCACGTAGTAGTTCAGCACCACGCCAATGATGTAAATCGCGACGGTGACCAGAATACCGGCGTAAGGCACCTGCTGCTTGCTCATGCGGGACATGAACTTCGGCGCAGAACCGCCCATCGACAGGGAGCGCAGAATACGGCCGGTGGAATAAAGACCCGAGTTCAGGCTCGACAGCGCCGCAGAAAGCACCACGATATTCATGATGGTGCCGATATAAGGCACGCCCAGCTTGCTAAAGAAGGTCACGAACGGGCTCTGACCTGCCTGATAGGCATTCCACGGCAGCAGCAGAACCAGCAGCACGATAGAACCGACATAGAACAGTGCGATACGCCAGATAACGCTGTTAATCGCTTTAGGCAGAATCTTCTCGGGCTCTTTGGTTTCGCCAGCGGCAGTTCCCACCAGCTCGATAGCGGCAAAGGCGAAGACGACGCCCTGCACTAACACTAGCGCGGGTAAGAGTCCGTGCGGGAAGATGCCGCCGTTATCGGTAATCAGGTGTAAACCGGTCGGTTGACCCGCCAGCTCTTTGCCCGTGCCGAGGAACACGACGCCGACAATCAGGAAGATGGCAATCGCGGCCACTTTGATAAGCGCGAACCAGAATTCCATTTCGGCGAACCACTTGACGCCGATCATGTTCATGGTGGCAACAATCGCCAGCGCGGCCAGTGCAAACATCCACTGTGGTACATCGCCGAAGGTGCCCCAATAGTGCATATAAAGCGCGACGGCGGTGATATCGACAATGCCGGTCATCGCCCAGTTGAGGAAGTACATCCAGCCCGCGACGTAAGAGGCTTTTTCGCCAAGGAATTCACGCGCATAGGAGACGAAGCTGCCGCTGGTTGGACGGTGTAGCACCAGTTCACCCAAGGCACGGAGTATAAAGAAGGAGAAGATGCCGCAAACCAGATAGACCAGCGCCAGCGCAGGACCGGCCATTTGCAGACGCGCACCGGCGCCCAGGAACAGGCCGGTACCGATTGAGCCGCCGATGGCAATCATCTGAACCTGACGACTGCCCATGCTCTTGTGATAGCCCTCTTCATGGGAATCGAGCCAACGCCTTTTGGCCGCGTGCTTGGAATGCTCAAGCTGCTCCGCAGTTTTTTTATGTCGTTTCATTTCTTACCTGTTCTCCAAAAGAAATCTTTCACGCCCTGGCCTTCAACACGAGCAAACGTTTGCAATTGCTGACGCCTATCGTGGCTTTTCACCACTGTATTATTCTGACCCACTGGGGTTAACGAGTGGTTAACATCAGCAACGGCGGAAGATGCTACCTCATTCTCTTGGAGTGTGGCAAAAAAAACCTCATTTTAAATCGTTAGAATTCGTCTTCTCAGTACAATATCTTGCCAATCAGCTGGATTTATAAACAAAATATCCCCAAAACTTCTGGGGATATTGGCGATCGCTTTCAAAAAAACGCGAATTTGTTGTTTCAGTCTTGCAGTGATTTGGTGCGATTTGCGAAGCTTTTCCGCAATTTCTGCAATTTCGGCGGGATAACGGCAAGGCAATAGCCGTTACGTTGGCCTGCACCTTCCCAATAATCCTGATGATAGTTTTCAGCCGGATACCAGGTCGCCAACGGTTCGATGGTGGTGACGACCGGCTCGCGCTGATCTTCCTGCGCGCGGGCAATCGCCGCTACGGCTTCGGCCTGCTGCTCTTCATTCATCGGGAAAATGGCGGAGCGATACTGAGTACCGACGTCGTTACCCTGACGATTCAACTGGGTTGGATCATGCGTCGCGAAGCTGATATCCAGCAGATCGCCGTAACTTAGCTTTTCAGAATCGAAACCGATACGAATCGCTTCGGCGTGGCCGGTATCGCCATTACAGACTTCTTCATAGGTCGGATTCACCGTCTGGCCGCCAATATAGCCGCTCTCGACCGTCTCGACGCCGATAACATCTTTAAACACGGCTTCGGTACACCAGAAACAGCCGCCCGCTACAATTGCATATTCAAGGGTCATGATAATTTCCTCGTAAACTTTTTACCGGATCACCGGTGTTCTTTGTCGGACATTATGTCGGGACATTACGTTGGAACATAGCGTTGGGACATTATGTTGAGACATAGCGTCGAAACTCTACGCCAGCACTGTTCATCAATAGAAAACGTCTACTCCTCTTAAGACTAGGCGTGTACGGCGTCTTTGCTCGCGTTTCTCTTCATTCTATGTGGGGGAGACTTTTTTAAAGACAAGGCGGGATGTTTATACAAAATATTTCTGAACGTCATTTTTTAGTAAAGACCTCGCTATTTAATCACGAAATAAAGTCAAATAACGTTCAAATAAAACGCAGTGCTCTCATACAAAAATATTACCTTCGACAATTATGACCGCCCGTCTATAACCCGTGGTCTAAAAGACTATAAGCGATCGTTTATAACTGGCCGTCTATAAATAGGCACGCCCGTTATTATTTCTCATCCTGCGTGACTATTTCTTCTGCCAGTTTAGGGTTTTGTTTTATCGGCAGGTCGTTGGCGTGAAACGCGAAAGATGCGCCACACGCGGAAAGTACTAGAAAAAGTACTATAAAAGTACTGTAAAAGAGAGCAGGCACTTTTCTTAAACAATCGGCGCGAAAGAGTTAAATTCAGCCATAAGAAAGCCGTATAACCGACGCTGTTTTATGCGAAATTGTGTATAGGTTATTTAAAAAAAACCCTTGGATTATAAAAAAATCCTAGGTTTAAAAAGCATTAATGTGTTGCGAATTTAGGGCATTCGTATTATATATACTAAACATACGTTCCAAGGCTGGGTTGTGAAAGAATGCTGTCAAAAATCGTTGAAAAATATGAATTTTCAGCCAAATTCTGCTCTGGCGATGGCTGTGTACAACCAGGGTGAGGCGGACGTGATTCTGTTGAATGCTGCTAATCAATTTTACCTCTTTGAGGGTCAGGAGACACGAACCGCGTTGTGTCAGCGCCCTGACATCCCGCATTTTAAGGGTTCACTGCCCTGCCGCCTTTTTAACGTTATAAACGTTGACCCTATAATCGTTAACTTTGCAAGCAGCGCGCATTGCTTAAAAATGCACCCGCAGACTTTCGCTGTTTCAAACCCCAAGCCTTTTTATAATGTTCCTTATTTAATTAAAAAGCTGAAAGACAATGCGCCAATTAATGGTTTTGGCGAACATTAAAGCGTCGTTTTTGTAATATTCTTGCCGTTTTTCATCGGTATAATCTGAAAGAGGGCTTGGTTAAAACGCTACGAATAGTTATTTATATACCCCTTCTGCTAAAGTGAATTCGAAATGAAGTTCACTGTAGCAGAAGAAGTGAGGACAAAGCCGAAAGCGCGCAATAGCCGTTTAGGATTTTTCCCCCATCAGGCTCAACTATTTCATAGACCACGAATGTGTAAACATCAAGGTCAATGGAATAATAATCTGTTGGCTTCAATAACCGCCTAAAATCGTGGAATTTATTTAGCCTAGCTATTTAAAACACCCGGTAAGGGCTGTTATTGTCTGTTCCCTGAACTGCGTACTGAGATTATATACATCGTTTTTTTAGTGTATTGGTAGCTATGAGCCAAGGGCGGTAGCATACCTGTTTCCCCTACGCACTCGGGTTACTTTAGAAACAACGCGTGATTTCATCCAATTTCCCGGATTATTGATTTGGCATTTCCTCTTTGATTGCTATGCCTATGTTTCCGGAAAATGATGTAGACAGTGACTCTCAAAAAACCGAAATGGTCTGGAACCTATGCACAAAAATCTGTTTAAACTTTCTGCGCTAGTCTTTGCTGTGGGTATTTTAGGCGGCTGTACAATTGTACCAGGGCAAGGCTTATCGACCGGGGGTAAGAATTCCGTCAAGGTGCCAGACAGCAATTACGACTTGGATAAGTTGGTCAACATCCTCCCGATGTCACCTTATCTGCTAGAAAAATTGCAACCTGCTCCGGTCATTGCCCGCTCGAACCTGCAACTGACAAACCTGCTTAAAAGCTATCAATATCACATCGGTATCGGTGATATTTTAAACATTACCGTTTATGACCACCCAGAACTGACTACCCCCGCCGGGCAATATCGTAGCGCCAGCGATACGGGTAACTGGGTCGGTGCGGACGGCAATATTTTCTACCCTTATATAGGCAAAGTGCATGTTGTCGGCATGACGCTTGAAGAGGTGCGCAAACTTATCGCGCAACGCCTCGCCAGCTTCGTGGAAAGTCCACAGATTGACGTGAGTATCGCCTCATTCCGTTCACAAAAAGTGTACGTAACGGGTGAAGTCACGACGTCGGGCGCACAGGCCATTACCAACATTCCGCTGACGATTGTCGATGCTATCAACGCCGCGGGCGGTCTGACTACCGATGCCGACTGGCGCAACGTTGTCTTGACCCACAATGGTCACGACGAGCCGATTTCGCTTGAAGCGTTAATGCAAAACGGCGACCTGATGCAGAACCGCCTGCTTTATCCGGGCGACATTCTCTACGTGCCGCGCAATGACGACCTCAAAATCTTCGTGATGGGTGAAGTCAACAAGCAGACCACCATGAAAATGGACCGCAGCGGCATGACGCTGGCGGAAGCGCTGGGCACGGCGGGCGGCATCAATCAGGAACTGGCTGATGCTTCCGGAATCTTTGTTATTCGCGCCATCCATGATGGTCAGGGCGTAGATAAAGGCAAAATTGCCAATATCTATCAGCTGAATGCCAAAGATGCGTCGGCGATGGTGATGAGCACCAACTTCCAGCTCCAGCCGTATGACATCGTTTACGTCACCACCGCGCCTATCGTGCGTTGGAACCGCGTTATCAGCCAGATCGTGCCGACTATTACCGGCGTGAACAACATGACTGAAAGCGTGCGTTACATTAAAAACTGGGATTAATACTGCGTCTCCACGTGGAGGTCGGCGGGTGATAAACCCGCTGCGCGTGGAGATACCTCATCTATCACTCCAACGAGATAAGATGATGAAATATTTTTTGGCAATACCCACCTATAACGGTGGTGAAGTGTGGAAAGAGTCGATTCACAACATTAAAAAGTTCGCTCCTGCGGACCTTTTCGTGCAGGTGATTGATTCTGGTAGTAAAGATGGAACGGCCGAATTAGCAACACAGGCCGGTTTTCATGTAACGAGTATTAGTTCGCAGGACTTTAATCACGGTGGAACGCGAAATCTGGCTGTCGACATGGCACCGGATGAGTGTGACGTAGTGATTTTTATCACCCAGGACGCAATACCGGAAGAAGGCAGCCTACAACGTTTAGTCGCCGCCTTCGACGATCCAAAAGTTGCCTGCGCCTACGGACGTCAGCTGCCGCATCACAATGCGACGCCGATTTCCCGCCATGCGCGCAGTTTCAACTACACGGCCAAGAGTCACGTTTACACCCTCGCAGACGCACCGCGTGCCGGGTTGAAAACCGTGTTTACTTCAAACTCTTTCGCGGCTTATCGCATTTCTGCTTTCAGGGAGTTAGGCGGATTTCCGTCCAACACCATCCTGAGCGAAGACATGTATTTTGCGGCGCGAGCAGTGTTGGCCGGTTATAAAGTGGCCTATGTCGCCGAGGCCGAAGCCCGACATTCTCACAATTACTCCCCTATCGAAGAGTTTAAACGCTACTTCGATATTGGTGTATTTCACGGCAAAGAGTCGTGGATCCATGAGAAGTTCGGCGGTGCCGGTGGCGAAGGTAAAAAATTCCTGATTTCTGAGCTGCGATTTTTGCTCAAACATGGCGTGATGTTCCTGCCCCGCGCGTGCATTAACAATGCAATGAAGATCATTGGCTACAAGTTAGGGAAGAGTTACAAGACCCTGCCAATCGGTGTGACGCGTTCGCTCAGTATGCACAAGCGGTATTGGAAATAATCTCTCCCCCGTTGCTCTACCCCAAATTTTGTTGAGGATACAATGAAAATTATCGTAACAGGTGGTGCCGGCTTTATTGGTTCGGCGGTCGTAAGACACATTATTCAGCACACCCAGGATGAGGTGCTGGTTATCGATAACCTAAGCTATGCGGGCAATCTTGCTTCACTGGCTCCGGTAAGTGACGATCCTCGTTATCATTTCGCACAGGTTGATATCTGTGACGCCGATGCGCTGAACAAAGCATTTAGCGAATTCAAGCCTGATGCCGTGATGCACCTTGCCGCCGAAAGCCACGTTGACCGTTCGATCGATGGTCCTGCTGCTTTCGTGCAGACTAACGTTGTCGGGACTTACACCCTGCTGGAAGCCACCCGCGCTTACTGGATGACCCTGTCCGACGAGCAGAAAGCCGCGTTCCGTTTCCACCACATTTCTACCGATGAAGTGTATGGCGACCTGCACGGTGTTGATGACCTGTTCACCGAAGAAACGCCTTATTCACCAAGCAGCCCGTACTCTGCCACCAAGGCCGCGAGTGACCACCTGGTTCGCGCATGGAAACGCACCTACGGCTTGCCAACGCTGGTGACTAACTGCTCAAACAACTACGGCCCGTATCACTTCCCAGAGAAACTGATCCCGCTGATCATCCTGAACGCCCTGTCTGGCAAAGCGTTGCCTGTTTATGGCAAAGGCGATCAGATCCGTGACTGGCTGTATGTTGAAGACCACGCGCGCGCACTGCACAAAGTGGTGTCGGAAGGCGAAGTCGGCGAAACCTACAACATTGGTGGCCATAACGAGCGCCAGAACATCGAAGTCGTGCATACCATTTGCGACCTGCTCGAAGAGCTGGTGCCGCAGAAGCCAGAAGGTATTGCCAACTATCGTGACCTGATTACCTGGGTTGCCGACCGCCCTGGCCATGACAAGCGTTACGCCATCGACGCCAGCAAAATCGAGCGCGAGCTTGGCTGGACGCCGGATGAGACCTTTGAAAGCGGCATTCGTAAAACCGTTGAATGGTATCTGAGCAACTTCGAGTGGGTAAACACAATTAAAGCAGGTACCTGGACAGAGCGTCTTGGGCTGACTAAATAATTTAAAGGTGACGCAATCATGAAAGGTATCATTCTCGCTGGCGGTTCAGGTACACGTTTATACCCATTAACGCGCGGTGTTTCGAAGCAGCTGCTCCCTATTTATGATAAGCCGATGGTTTATTATCCGATCTCTGTGTTGATGCTTGCGGGCATCAAAGACATTCTGATCATCACCACGCCAGAAGACAACGAAGGTTTCGTGCGTCTGCTGGGTGACGGCTCGCAGTTCGGCATCAAGCTGACCTATGCTATTCAGCCTAGCCCGGACGGTTTGGCGCAGGCCTTCCTGATTGGCGAAGAGTTTATCGACGGCCAAAGCTGTGCGCTGGTGCTGGGCGATAACATCTTCTTCGGCGAGAGCTTTGGTCGCAAGCTGGAGCACGCGGTCGAGAACAATGGCGAAGGCGCAACCGTCTTTGGCTATCAGGTTCTGGACCCGGAGCGTTTTGGCGTGGTCGAATTCGACCAGCAGAATCGCGCGATTTCCATCGAAGAAAAACCGACCGAACCACGCTCCAACTGGGCAGTGACCGGTTTGTATTTCTACGATAAAAACGTGGTCGAAATGGCTAAGCAGATCAAGCCTTCGCATCGCGGCGAGCTGGAAATCACCACCCTGAACCAGATGTACATGGACGCGGGCAACCTGAAAGTCGAGCAACTGGGCCGTGGTTTCGCCTGGTTAGATACCGGCACGCATGACAGCCTGCTGGAAGCTTCGCAGTTCATTCACACCATCGAAAAGCGTCAGGGCTTTAAAGTGGCCTGTCTGGAAGAGATTGCCTACCGTAAAGGTTGGATCTCTAAAGAGCAGGTTGCCGAACAGGCTAAAATTCTTGCTAAAACCGGTTACGGTCAGTACCTGACCCAGCTGATTGCATCGAAGGAAATCTAATATGGAAATCATCGATACTCCCCTTGAAGGCGTCAAGATAATCCAACCTAAGGTTTTCGGCGACAGTCGCGGCTTCTTCCTGGAAACGTTTGAGAAAAAACGTTATCAGGAGATGTTGAATATCGATCTGGATTTCGTGCAGGACAACCATTCGCGTTCGAGCAAGGGCGTGTTGCGCGGTCTGCATTTTCAGACCGAAAATCCGCAGGGTAAACTGGTACGCGTAGTCCGTGGCGAAGTGTATGACGTGGCGGTTGATATTCGTCCGGACTCACCTTCTTACGGCAAATGGTACGGCGTGCTGCTCTCTGAAGAGAACAAGACCCAGTTCTGGGTTCCGCCTGGCCTGGCGCACGGTTTCGTGGTGTTGTCCGACGTAGCCGATTTCGAATACAAGTGCACAGATTACTATGCACCTGCACTCGAAGGTTGCCTGCTGTGGAATGACCCGGAAGTCGGTATCGAATGGCCAATCGAAAACCCGCTGCTTTCTGAAAAAGACAAGCTCGGCAAGACACTGCGAGAACTGGTGAAATGAAAATTTTACTGACTGGAGCGAGCGGCCAACTTGGCCGCTGTATCCAGGATCGCCTTCCCGAGGGCTGGCAAATCGAAGCCCTGGGGTCCGCGCAACTGGATATCGGCAACAAGGCGCAGGTTGATGAAATCGTTCAGGCCTACAAGCCTGACGCTATCATCAACGCCGGTGCCTATACGGCGGTCGATAAAGCCGAAAGCGAACCAGAAGCCGCGGCCCGCGTAAACACGCTGGGTCCGGAAAATCTGGCGCTGGCGGCGCGCGACGTGGGTGCGAGACTGATTCATGTCTCTACCGACTACGTGTTCGACGGTCAGGGCACCACGCCTTATCTGGAAACCGCGACCACCAATCCGCTGGGCGTTTACGGTAAAACCAAGCTGGACGGCGAACGCGCCGTGCTGGCGGCGTTGCCGGAAGCGGCCGTGGTGCGTACGGCGTGGGTGTTCAGCGAATACGGCAGCAACTTTGTCAAAACCATGGTGAATCTTGCCGAAAAACGCGACGCGCTGGGCATTGTCAGCGATCAGCGCGGCTGCCCAACGTATGCAGGTGATTTGGCGAACGCCATTATCTCTCTGCTTCAGGTGCAGGCAGAAGGCGGAATTTATCACTACGGCGGTGACCGCGAAGTGTCGTGGTTTGAATTCGCCGACGAGATTTTTGACGTTGCTGTCGCCGCGGGCAGACTGGCCAAAAAGCCAACGCTGAGCGCGGTGACGACCGAGCAATACCCTACTCCGGCCAAGCGTCCCGCGTATTCGGTGCTGAGTGGTGAAAAAATCAAAGCTTTAGGTGTCGCTTTATCTGATTGGGATTCGGCCCTGAAAGAGATTATCGTCAAGTTTTAATTTAGTCTGTGTCACGCGCTTTTGGCGCGCTTTCATTCGTGAGAGGCGCCGCGCGTGACACAGTCTACAGGGCTTACGGTTTACTGATCGACGGTTCTAGTTTGCCTTGGGTTTTACCTATTTAGGGTTTGCTTATTTAGAACAATCGGCCTGTAAGCTCGTCAATATTCTAACGTTGAGACACTATGAAAAAAATAAACGTTATTCTGGCTACATATAATGGCGCGAAATATGTGACAGAACAGATTCAATCCATTTTACTCAATTTTTCTCATTTACCTGAATACGATTGCCGTCTTCTGGTGTCCGACGACAGTTCATCAGACGAAACGACTGCAATTATCAATCGTTTTAACGAGCAAGACCCGCGCATCTCGTTGCTGGATAACGGCAAAAAAGGCGGCGTTCGCGAGAACTTCAACCACCTGATCATGCACACCTCCGCTGACTACACCTTCTTCAGCGATCAGGACGACCTGTGGTTACCGAATAAAATGCGCCTGTTTATGGACCGTTTCGTTGAAATGGAGCAGCAAAAACAGGGGCCGATTCTTTTGCATTCCGACCTATGCGTCGCCGACAAGAACCTGTCGCCTATTCATATTTCGATGTTTACCTACCAAAATCTCGATCGTCATCCGAGCCTGGGTAAACTGATGGTCAATAACTCGGTCACGGGTTGTGTGATGGCCTGTAACCATGAGCTGTTCGACAAGGCGCGTAATAGCCGCATTGGCGAATCGATAATGCATGACTGGTATATGGCGATGCTGGCGCAGGCAATTGGCCGCGTAGGTTTTATCGATAACTCGATGATTCTTTATCGTCAGCACGGAAATAACGTACTGGGTGCACAATCTGCTTCTTTGGGCGCGCTATTAAGCGTTTCATTTAAAAGCCGATTCTTTAAAGCGCGTGATATTATTCGACGCACGCGTACTCAGGCTCAACTGTTCCTCGATGACTTTAGCCCTGCGTTGAAACCGGAAGACCGAAAACTGTTAACCGACTATGTAGAATCGTTCGAAAAAGGCTTTAT
Organism: Rouxiella sp. T17; assembly: GCF_036663475.1. NCBI lineage: Bacteria > Pseudomonadati > Pseudomonadota > Gammaproteobacteria > Enterobacterales > Yersiniaceae > Rouxiella > Rouxiella sp. T17. Next base: position 69,754 of record NZ_JAWUEA010000005.1, read on the forward strand.
GGCACGATTTAAATTGTTCAGCAGTAAAGGCGTGCATAAAACAGGTTTCCTGCGTAATGCCTCTTTCTTCGTATTTTACGTGCTGGGCCTGTAGCGCCTAAAAGCGGTAGCGTTCAAAGCTGTACCACCCAAGGGTTGAAGCGCTAAACGCTGTAGCGTCAACGTTTAGCGCCGGGTGAATAAACCCTAATTATCAGTTTTCCGTCCCCGCCACGTCACGTGGCGCGATTACGCACTGCCCTTTCAGGGTTAAAGGTTATTAGTATGATGACGATTAATGAGCCCAAGAAGATACTGGCCAAGTTTGCCATTTATCTCATCATGGCCCGCAGCTTTTTGATTATTCCAATGATTGGATTGCACTTGATTTGCGATTCAAAAGCCATGGCCCGTTTCTTTAAACTGGTCTGGCCGCTTGCAATGCTGATTTTTATTCTGGCTATCTACTCTTTGGGTCAGTTAAATCAGTTCCCAAGCGTTATTGGGCAATCCCGTGACATGCTATTAACCTTTGTCGTTTTCGGTTTTCTTTCGTCGATTCCACACCGTATGGGTGGCGAGCGACTGGCATTTAATACTATTCGTAATGGTGCCGTGGTTATTGGTTTCGGTAAAATGGCGATTCTGTTTATTTCCGCCGTAACCGGGATGCCAACCGGAACCATTATTAAAGCCGTTTCGAAAGTCTGGGACATTCAATTAATGACCCTCGGCGTTCAGGACAGTTTCCTGACCCGACTGCAAATCCCGATGGATTCCGTCACGCCGTTTATTCTCTACGTTCTGGTCGGCCAGATTCTGATCAGCAAACAAAGAAAGTTGTTAAACGTTATTTGTCTGGTGGTGCTAATCATCTCCATTCTGTTGACCTTCTCCCGTTTCTTCTGGGCGGTCAGCGTGGTAGCCATCGCCTTGAGCCTTATCTTTAACGCCAAGCTGTCGACTAAAATCTATTATACGATGGTCGCATTCGTGTTTGGCTGGGCGTTATATAGCTTTACGCCGGTGGGTGATACGGTCAGCAAGATTTTGGAAACGCGAATCGGGGGCAGCGTTAATACCTCCTCCGACGTGGTGCGTGACGTACAGGCTAATGCCATGAGTCATCACTATCTTGATAATCCAATATTTGGTCACGGCATTGGTTACTTTATTCCGAGCCTGATCCGCGCGCCGGAAACACCTTATCTTTACGAGAACCAAACCCAGTCAATGTTGATGGACCTCGGGATCGTCGGTGCTTCAATCTATTTGCTGGTTCTTCTGATGGTGATATTCGGCTCCTGTTACGACAAGACCGAAACGCGCTTTATCAATATCATGATGACATTCGCATTTTTGGGGTTATGGCTCGTCGGCGGGCTCTTTAACCCGTTACTGTTTGGTGCTTCTGGCGGCGCGATTCTATTCTTCTGCGCGCGTCACCACGCCGTTATTGACTATTACAAAGCCGAACACTTACCGAGTCCGGTAAGTGAGCGAGAGTTAGCATGAGAACTCTGCTGCAACCTCTGCGGGAGAGCGTCCTTTCCGGACAGGATCTCAACGCCAGCCTGAAAGCCGCTGAAATATACGGCTCTCTGCTGCATATGATTGATATCGGGGTCTATGACGATCCCGACGTCGAAAGAAATCTTATCCAGCGCGTCGAGGAGGTATTGCCTCCTCTGACAATGCCGGTTAGCGACGAAAATAGGTCCAGGAAAGACTCTCTGCATATTATTTCCGAAGCATTCATTGTTGGCGGTCATACCCGCTTAATGGAAAAGCTCGGGCAGATGCATCCGGTAAAGCCCGACGTGCTAATAACGCGCAAGGCAGACGTAAAAGCCAAGCTGCGCTTTAACGATATTTTCTCTGAGGTGCATGAAATAGCCTCCACCGACCTGCTCGACGCGGTGGTTAAAATTCGTGACATCTGTGCAAATTATCAGCGCATTGTTCTACACATCCATTTTGATGATATCGCGGCGGTTGTTGCCTGCGGATTAGTTAAAAATGCGTATAACAGAAGCCTCAGCGATAATAAGCCCGAACCCGTACAGATATCCTTTGTTAACCATGCGGACCACGCGTTTACTTACGGCAGCTCAGTGAGCGATTATTATTTCCAGCTGAGCAGCTACGGCGCGCGTCTAGACTTGAGTAAGCAGATTGCCGGCCAGACTTCTTTCTTGGGTATTCCTATTGCAGATGTTACATCGCAAAGTAAAACCGAAAATAAACCTGAGTCTGTGCCTGTGAACAATTCAGCGACGCCTAATCAGCCGCTGCATTTTTTCACCTCGGGTTCAGCAATGAAGTTTCGCCCTTTCCGTGGCGCGAATATGAGTCCGCTTATCTCACGGCTGTTAAATAAGTGGCCGAATGCGACCTTTACGCTGGTAGGAATTAATTTTGCGGGCAATGTTTGGCTGTGGCCTTTAAAGCTGCGCTTCGGAAAACGCTTACAAGTATTACGTCTTCTACCCTATGACCAATTTATTGCCCGTTCGAAAGAAGCCGATTTTTACGTCGACAGCTATCCTTTCCCTGGCGGTACGGCATTTGCCGAGCAGGTATTGGCGGGTAAACGTGGCATCGGATTAACCTCGAATGTGCAAGGTTATTCACCGGCAGATAAACTTAAGAAACAGCATGTTGAGCAAGTGGTTGCGACGATAGAGCATTATAATGCTGACGGCGTATTCGACGAAATCGTCTCAATAAATGGCTATCAGGCGGTGAAAGCGCGCTATCTGGCGTGCATTTATGATAATCAGCCTAGCCTGCTAAACATGGAAACGCTGGTGCCGTGGACGGGTGATACAGATTATCTTCGCGTTCGCAACAGTATATTTATGCCGGTTTATCCGATGGTCATGCAATATGTATACCATCACCATAGGGAACTATTTTGGCAGATATACTGGCGTTTCTCGCTTTTTAATAAGACCTATTTCTCCTTGAACCGTTTAAAAGCGTTCATTCGAAAAAGTCTTGGAGCAGTTAAGAAAAAGTGATTTAAAGCTTAAGAAACCGTGAGCACCCCTTAAAAATTCTGCTACTCATTGCAGTAATCCTAAAAAAGGCCGTTTTCGTTTTTTAAGTTTATATAACAACCTAAATTAATATAATATTGGTCTATAAGAATTGTCTTCAAAATCGCAAAAGTGGCTGCGGGGGTGTTGACGAATAAAACTGGATACGCAGCCCGCTAGCGTCACAAATTAATAAAATCAGCGGTTGCTTTCCAAGCCTTGCTCCTCGTGAGAGCGAACAAGGCACCACGCCAATTGTTGGGACAATTGGTACGAATATTGGCTTACGATTCTGGATCGGCAGCCTATAAACAAAACTAATCAGAAGGTTAGAGGCGTTATTATGAATTTATTTACACACACTGATGAAGCAGAATCCTTGCAACCGCCACAGCACTCGGTGATTGATTTGGTCACCTTTACCGATGACCGTGGCTGTCTGGTCAGCGTGGAATCAATGAATCAGGTCCCTTTCGAAATAAAGCGACTTTTTTACATCTTTAATACCAATACCAATCAGAATCGCGGCTTCCATGCTCACCGCAATGACAAGATGTTCCTTATCTGTCTGGTCGGTAAACTGCGCGTTCGCCTTAACGACGGCCATAAAATCAGCGATCACTGGTTAGACAGCCCATCAAAAGGCTTGCTGGTGAATGACATGGTTTGGGTCGAAATGCACGACTTCAGTAAAGATTGCGCGCTGGTCGTACTCTCTAGCCAGAAGTATGACAAGAGTGATTACATCTACGACTACGATCTGTTTATTGAAGAGGCAAAAGCCAAATATGCAGAATAAATACGGCAAGACCATTTTACTTCGTCCCGTTGAAGTCAGTGACTATGAGTTCGTTCACAGTCTGCGCGTTGCGCCTAAAAGCACGCAGTTTCTGACGCCGGTCGACAACGACCCGCTGCAGCAGAAAGTCTGGCTTGAAGAGTATAAAAATCGCGAAGCCGCGGGTTTGGAGTATTACTTCCTTATTCAGCGTCAGGACAACCAGCAGCTGGTTGGCTCGCTTCGCGCATATAAAATGGATAAAGAAAAAAGCATTGGTCATGCCGGTAGCTGGATTTTAAACGAAAACAAAACCATGACGTCTGCCATCGAAAGCATCTTGCTGATGGTCGATTTCATGGAAGAAATAGGTTATCGCTACATCGTTATCGATGCGCGCAAGGACAACAAACCGGCGCTGCGTTTCATCAAGAAGATCTCTCAGAGCTTCTACAGCGAAGATGAAACCAATGAATACTATCTGATTGACGTTCCCGTCATGAAAGAGACGTTCTATAAAGATAACCAACATTTTATTACGCCTGATGTTCCAGAAAAGGATGCGTAAATGATCAACTTCCTCAATTTAAAGCAAATTAATACGCCTTATGCCGATGAGCTTAAAGCGGCCAGTGCGCGAGTTATTGATTCCGGATACTACATTCTCGGACCTGAAGTACGCACTTTCGAACAGCAATTTGCTGAATTTTGCGGGGTAAGATCGTGCATCGGATTGGCCTCTGGCCTGGATGCGCTGGTACTGGTGCTGCGAGCATGGAAACTGCTCGGCAAAATTAAAGACGGTGACGAAGTTATCATTCAGGCCAATGCTTACATTGCCTGCGTGCTGGCGATTACCGAAAACAATCTGAAACCGGTATTTGTTGAACCGGATGCGGATACCTACAACATCGACGTGAGCAAAATCCGCGATGCGATTACGCCAAACACCCGCGTAATCATGCCGGTACACCTTTACGGTTACTGCTCACCGATGCCTGAAATCATGGAAATCGCTCGGGATAACAATCTGTTGGTGCTGGAAGACTGTTCACAGTCTCACGGCGCGAGCATCGATGGCCATCGCGCGGGTTACTGGGGCGACGCTGCCGCCTTTAGCTTCTACCCAAGCAAAAATCTGGGCGCCCTTGGCGATTCAGGTGCGGCTACGACCAATGATCCTGAACTTGAAGCCACGCTGCGCGCGCTGCGCAACTACGGTTCACAAGAGCGTTATTACAATATTTATCAGGGTGTTAACAGCCGTCTTAGTGAAATGCAGGCCGCATTGCTTGGCGTGAAGCTGAAATATTTCCGGAAAGAAGTCGAAGCGCGTCGCAGCATTGCAGAACGCTACCTTGCAGGCATCAACAACCCACTGTTGAAACTGCCGACGGTTGCCCAGCGTGAGCAGCATACCTGGCACCTGTTTGTGGTTCGCACCCAGCATCGCGACGCTTTGAAAGATTTCCTGCGTGAAAACGGTGTCGAAACGATAATTCACTACCCTCTTGCGCCGTACAAACAGCCGGCCTATGCGGAAATGAATCATCTGAGCTTCCCGCTCAACGAAACCCTTCACGACGAAATCTTGAGCATTCCGGCCGACCCATCACTTTCGGATGCCGACGTAGAAACGATTATCGATGCCTGTAACCGATTCACTGCCCACTAATTTTGGTCAGATCGTTTTCACTTGATAGTGGTTCAGCTTTCAAAGTCGTAAAGCTTTCTACGTTGTAAAGCTCTCTAAGTCGTAAAATTCTTTAAGTTATAAATTAAGTTCGAACAAGACGCCTGCCAACAAGGCGGGCGTCTTGTTAGTTTTATAAAGAAGGGTTTCATAAAGAAGCGTTTCATAAAGAGTCGTTGCGTAAAGAGTCGTGTCATCAAGTAAGCCTTTAATTCTTTTATCTATTCTTCTATTTATTCTCTTATTTGCTCTTTTTAATAGAGCTCAACTATTCAGATAGCCGTTATTTTGACATCCGTCTTTCAGATGTTTCAGGTTTCCTGCCGGATCGATTCTGGCTCTTAGCAGAGGTCGTACAGAATTATGTCATTATCCCGCAGACGCTTTTTTGGCTGGCTTGTCCCTTCCGCCGTTATGGGCTGGATGGGGGGCAAAGCGCAGGCAAGCGAACCCGTACAACATGCTCAAGCTTCGCAGGCCAACGGCGGCGCGGCACAAGTGAACGCCAACGCGGGTGTTGGGCGCGACGATTACACTATCCGCCAGAAATATTCGCGCGGCAGCATTGGCGCAAAGCTAAGTCATTTCATCACAATAGAAGATTTTGCCGATGAAAATAGCGCAGCCGGGGACTGGAGCACGGCGATTCGTGCAGCCATCGACTATGCCGTTCAAGCCGGTATTCATGACGTGTATGGAACAGGGACTTATACCCTCAGTCGCCCAATAGTGATTACTGGTGCATTGGCGAGCAATGGCTTGAATATCAGCCTCTCTCACCTCATTGCCAACGATAACTGGCCTTCACACAGAAGCCTGTGGGACGCCACGCCGATGATTGTTATTGGTGACGCAACCTCTAATATCACGGGCCTTAATATACGCATCAATATGTTAAACGGCGGCGGCCGAGCCGACGGGATTAATGCCCGAGGCAATGGATTTGCGCTTTCGCACATTCATATTGGTGATGCACGAAACTGTATTCGCGTAGTGGCAAACGGTGACCACACCTGGCCAAATGCGTCGGTACAGATTACCGGTGATTTTTGGACCGGAAACTGGATGGGGATTTACCTCTCCCGTGGAACGAAAGGCACGACCCCCATTTCGGAAGCGTGGAAGATTAACGTCAAGTTCATCGCCGATAACCGTTACGGCGGCATTTTGCTACGCGGCGGCTCGCAATATACGCAAATCGCTGGCGATCACGACTTTAACGGCCGTTATTTGTCGATGTTACAGGTCGACAGCCTGCAAGGCTTACGCCGTGGTATGGCGGTCAACGCGGGCGGCGAACGTTGTGAAGTGTTAATGGCGTTTGAAGACCAGCACAAATTTTATGTCATGGTGATGGAGTCTCACGACGTTTCTGTCGGCCAGGGTAAAAAGAGCAGCAGCTTCCGCAAGGGGCAAACGCTTAGTTCTTCCAGCGCGGGCGCAGCCAATCGAAAAGTCCTCGCCGTTCATCGCTGTGCCGATAATGAATCGGGTTCTAACTACGTTGATATTCTGCATGATTTTGAAGGCGAACCTTTTGCCAAAATTCAGGCGGTAATGGGTTATTGCAGTGGCATTTTCGGTTCGATGATGTACACCTCGTTTATTACCGGACAAAGCAGTTTTTCTGCGCTTACCGATAATTTGCGCGGCTTGGGTATTAGCAACTCCGGCAGTATGCTCTCGCTCTACAATAAAGCCGAAAGCGATGCACCTTTCGCCAATATCAATCCTAATTTCGTGAATTTTGATAAAAAGCTTTATATGAAGGCGCGTCTGTACGAAGGTATCGGCGTGGCACAAAGTATTGGTCGATCGCCATCGGAATTTACCACTCTGTTCAAGCTCGATGAATCGAATGAAGACAGATATATGCAGGAACTCAATCTGTATAAGGTTTATATTAAAACCGACGTGTTAGGCGTGGCGGGTGAGTTTTTAATCAGCCTCACTTCCGACCCTTCGGCGAAAGAACCTATGGTTGCCCAACCTATTATCTATAATCAGGCAATTTTCGCCTGGCGCGTATCTGGTTACGAGTTTCAGGTCCGACAGGATGCCGCCCCTGCAATGCAGTTTGTGGCTAATATATTGCGCGTATAATACTTATCTTATGCACGCGGATAATAAGTTAGACGTTTGAATTTAGTGCCCTTTTTGATATAAAAGCAGTTACCTCGGACAGGTGTTCGAATTTATCGGCCAGTGCAGGATACAACAAGGAACCCGCATATCGACCAAAATCATTGAAGCAAACGGCCTGTGCCGAAAGTGGCTGTTTAGCTACCCTTGAGCTGCTAATACTTGTTTATACAGATTTTCTTTTAAGCAAAATTCCATAACCACATTGATTGCGGGATTAACAATGTCAGAGAAACGAGACGCAACCTTAGCCAAGATAGAAACGAATTCCAATAACCTGGACCTGGGGCGCTTATATGGCGGGATCCTGGATGACCGCTGGCTGGTGGCAATTACCGTAGCAGTCATGATGGTTTTTGGTGTGATTTATTACTTCTTCGCCACCCCCGTTTATAGTACTGACGCGATGGTGCAGGTAGAAAGTAATGCCAGTTCTACCATTCTGAATGACGTATCTAAATATTTGTCCAGTGCGCAGCCAAAGTCTGATGCACAGCTTAAATTGATCCAGTCTAAATTGGTTCAGTTCAAGACTATCCGTGACTTGCATTTAGATATTCAGCAGCAGGAGCACTTCTTCCCGTTCTTCGGAAAGGGTTGGGCGCGCATGATGCACAAACCGGTTAACGAGCTGGATGTCAGCAAGCTCGAAATCCCGGCTTCCCAGCTTGGTCAGACTTTCGTTTTGAAAGTCACCGGTCCGAAAACCTATACTTTAAGCAATAAAGAAAACGTTATTCTGCAGGGTACTGTGGGTCAGGAAGTGGTTAAAGGTAGCACGACTATCTTTGTCAATTCCATGAATGCAGCGACTGGCACTACCTATACCGTGCGTAAGGTTCCGATTCGTGAAGCCTACGACCAACTGGTTGCGCGTCTGAAAGCGACCGATGCCGGTATGGATACAGGTATCATCGAACTTTCAATGAACGGTGAAAATCCTGATCACGACCAGCAGGTTCTGAACAGCATCGCCAACAACTTCCTGTTGCAGAACGTCGAGCGTAACTCTCAAGAAGCGGCTAACAGCCTGGCCTTCCTGAAAGAGCAGCTGCCGCTGGTGCGTAATGACCTTGACCGTTCAGAAGATCGTTTGAACGCCTACCGTCAGAAACGTGATTCTGTAGATATGAATCTCGAAATTCGTTCTTCACTCGACACCATGGTTAACCTGGACAAGTCGCTGAACGATCTGACCTTTAAAGAAGCCGAAATTTCTCAGCTCTATACTCCGTCGCACCCGACTTACCGCTCTCTGATTGAGCAGCGCAAAATTCTGGAAGACGAGAAAACCGCTTTGAACAAGAAAATCAGTGCCTTGCCGCAGACCCAGCAAGAGCTGATGCGTTTAACGCGTGACGTTGATTCCGAACAGGAAATCTTTGTTCAGTTGCTGCGTAAACAGCAAGAGTTAAGCATCAACAAAGCCAGTACCGTCGGCGACGTTCGTATCATCGACTATGCAACCTCTGAAGTGGGCGCAGTGTTCCCTAAACTGACCCTGATCGAAATCATGGCCGCCCTGCTGGGTGCGATGATGGCGATTATCTTCATTGTGACCAAAATCATGATGCGTCGCGGTATCGAAAGCGCACGTGAGCTGGAAGAACAAGGCATTACCGTTTACGCAAACGTCCCGTTCGCCAACAACGCAGGTCGTCTCGCTTCATTACCGTTTATCAATACGCTGGGCGGCAAGAGCAAGTACGATCGAAAAACCAAGGAAGTTCTGGCAATCACCGACCCTGCCGACTTGACTGTCGAATCACTGCGTAGCCTGCGTACCAGCCTGCACTTTGCAATGATTGACGCCAAGAACGACATTCTGATGATTACCGGTGCAGTTCCTCATGCAGGTAAGAGCTTTATTTCCGTCAACCTTGCGAGCGTTATCGCACTGACCGGCAAAAAAGTCCTGTTGATCGATGGCGACATGCGTCGTGGTTCAGCGCACGATTACTTTGGTCTTAACCCACGCGTGGGTCTGTCAACCGTGTTGGCAGGTCAGCAAGATGCGACCGACGTGATTCACACCACTGAAATCCCAACCATGCACGTGATGACTCGCGGTCGCACTCCGCCAAACCCGGCAGAGCTTCTGACCAGCAAGCGCTTCACCGATCTGCTGGAATGGGCTAATCAGAACTACGACCTGGTGGTTATCGATACCCCGCCAGTCCTGTCTGTAACCGACTCGAGCATTATCGGTCAGATGGTTGGCACCACCATGATGGTTGCGCGCTTCGAGCTCAACACCGTTAAAGAAGTTGAAGTTAGTATCAAACGTCTGGAGCAAAGCGGTGTTGAAGTGAAGGGTTGTATCCTGAACGCCATCATCCGTCGCTCTGCGAACTACTACAGCCAGAACTACAGCTATGACGCCTTCTATACTTACGAGTACAAACGTCATATCGATAAAGATTAATCTTCGGACCATCTTTAAGTTTTAGCGTAGTCGTGAAAAGACGCCTTAAAGAGCCAGACTGAATACACTCCTGCAACCTCCTGAATAATGGAGGTTGCAGGAAGCTAGACGTATTCGGGACTGGCATTTTTTTTTGAACAAACTCACCAGATCGAACGCAAAAAATGAAAAAATACATAGCGAAGTTGTTCAGCAGCGATTTTTTACGGAATATTTCGTGGAATTTCCTGGGTTATGCCCTGCCGGTGCTTGTCGCTATACTCATGATCCCGGTGTTATTGCGACACACTGGCCTCGAGCGATTCGGGGTTCTGTCGCTGATTATTGTTATCATCGGTTCGATAACAATTTTTGATTTTGGTATTACACGCTCAGTCACCAACTCGGTCAGGAAATATCTCGACGAGCAGAATGCGCCGTCGATGCTAAAAGTGATTAAAACCGGCTGGTTTATTATTACGGCGGTTATTCTGGTTGTTTCCGTGCTGTTCTGGGTGGAAAGCAAATGGATAGCCCTGCACCTGTTTAACGTCACCACGCAGGAAATACGCGACGAAGTTTCCGGCGCGATGGAGATTATTGCCTTCAGCCTGCCGTTTGTTATTGCGCAAACCGTTTTCGTTGGCGTAATGGAAGCCTTTGGTGCCTTTAAGAAAATTAGTATCGGTAAAGCACCCTTTTCGATACTGATGTACTTAGTGCCGGTGATTATCTCTTTCTATACCCCAAGCCTGTTCTGGCTGACGCTGTCACTGTGCGTGCTGCGCTGCATTATGGCAGTCGCGTTTTATATGATGATGCGCAGCGAAATCCGTAAAGTTACGCCATCCAGCGTATTTAGCGTGCCGATGACCAAAGAGATTACGCTTGAGCTGGTGAAATACGGCGGCTGGATTTCAGTAGGCAATATTATTGCGCCAATCATCCTCTATATTGACCGCTTCTTTGTGGCCTCTATTGTCGGTGCGGCCGCTTTTGCCTATTACACCACTCCTTACGACGTCGTTTCTCGCGTGGCGATTGTCACCGTCAGCGCCTGCGGCGTGTTATTCCCGGTTTTGGTCTCCAAGATTTCAACCGACGTTCGCTCTGCCAACAGCTATTTCAACAAAGTGCTGCTGGGTATATTCGCGGTGCTGGTCGTTCCGGCGGTTGCGGGCATATTCCTGTCGAAATGGTTCCTGTCAGTTTGGATTAGTCCAGACTTCGCCGAACACTCGTGGATGATTTTCTCGCTGTTCCTTGTGGGATATTTGTTGCACGGTTTGGTACAGCCGGCGTTTATCTGGATCCAAGCCTGCGGCAAGCCGTGGATAATGGCGGTAAGCATGATAGTCGACCTGCTGCTCTACATTATCTACCTGCCGTGGATGACTCACCATTACGGGATTCTTGGCGCGGCCATCGCGTGGAATATTCGCGTCGCCCTCGGATTAGTAGTACTGCATAGCCTGCGCTACTTCCTCTACCGCCGAGAGTTAAAGCGTCATCGGGTGATCAAGCCTATTAACGAGACTGTCAGCGACTAACTTTAGACGAAAACCTGAGTTAGAAATCGAGGGATTAAATCAGAAAAGCCGGTCAGCATTATTATGCTCACCGGCTTTTTTTATGGCTTTTTTATGGCTGACTCAAATCAAAACGTAGAGCGGCACGAGTGAGTTATTTATCACCAAAGTGGATCACGGTACGGATTGATTTTCCTTCGTGCATCAGATCGAAAGCCTCATTGATGCTTTCCAGCGGCAGTTTGTGAGTGATAAAAGGATCCAGATTGATGCGTCCCGCCATCGCGTCTTCAACCATGCCCGGCAATTCGGTGCGGCCCTTCACGCCACCAAAGGCGGAACCGCGCCATACGCGGCCAGTTACCAGCTGGAATGGACGGGTTTTGATTTCCTGCCCCGCGCCCGCTACGCCAATGATGACGCTTTCGCCCCAGCCTTTGTGGCAGCATTCCAACGCAGCACGCATTACGTTTACGTTACCGATACATTCGAAACTGAACTCCACGCCGCCGTCGGTCATTTCGACAATCACATCCTGAATCGGCTTGTCGAAGTCATTCGGGTTGATGCAGTCGGTCGCGCCCATTTCGCGCGCCAGCTGGAATTTGCCCGGGTTGGTATCAATAGCAATAATGCGGCCCGCTTTTGCCTGCACTGCGCCTTGAATAGCCGCCAAACCGATGCCGCCCAAACCAAAAATGGCCACGTTATCGCCCTCTTTGACTTTCGCCGTGTTATGAACCGCACCGATGCCGGTGGTTACGCCACAGCCGAGCAGGCAGACTTTTTCCAGCGGCGCTTCAGGGTTAACTTTTGCCAGTGAGATTTCGGCGACCACGGTGTATTCGCTGAAAGTGCTGGTGCCCATGTAGTGATAAATCGGCTCGCCGTTGTAGGAGAAACGGGTGGTGCCGTCTGGCATTAAACCTTTGCCCTGCGTGGCGCGAACCGCCTGACAGAGGTTGGTTTTACCGGATTTACAGAATTTGCACTCGCGACATTCAGCGGTGTACAAAGGAATAACGTGATCGCCCGGCTGCAAAGAGGTCACGCCTTCGCCGACTTCAACCACGATGCCGCCGCCTTCGTGACCCAATACTGCCGGGAAAACGCCTTCAGGATCATCACCTGAAAGGGTAAAAGCATCAGTATGGCAAACGCCGGTATGGGTAATTTTTACCAGTACTTCACCCTTTTTCGGGGGAGCAACATCGATTTCAACAATTTCCAGCGGCTTGCCAGGACCAAATGCTACGGCTGCACGTGATTTCATAACGCTTCCTAAAAAGTAGGTTTAAGGTAAATGTAAGGTGTAGATAGTGTGGATGCAGTGTGGCCCAAACGCCTCTTGGCGGATGAAGCTATTTCAAATAAGAGCGGATGAGCGTCGAGATTTCATCCGTATATTGCGTTCTTTGTTCAATCGACGGGGCGTCGGACAGCAGCGTGTCTTTCAAATGGATTTCCATCATTTCCGCCATCAATCCATTTGCCGCACCGCGAATGGCGGCGATTTGCTGCAACATGGCAACACACGGCGCATCGCTGCCAAGCGCGCGCTCGAGCGCCTCGACCTGACCGCCAATACGGCGAATTCGAGATAAAACCTTTTTCTTGTCTTCTGCGGAGTTTGGCATCGGGTGCGTCCTATATACTATAGGGGGGTATAGTATATTCATCATCAATTCAGATCAACTGTCGTTATCATTAGCTTTACTGAGTGTAGATTGGATCCCATAAAAAAGGCCCCAAATCTTAACTATCGATTTGAGGCCCCGTTTTTATTTCACTGATTTTACGAACAATTAAGTCGAAGAAATTTATCTGCCCCGTGCCGCCACGATGTCATCCGCCACGTTGCGCGGCGCTTCGGCATAGTGATGGAACTCCATAGTGTACGTTGCGCGACCCTGCGACATGGAACGCAGCACGGTCGAATAACCAAACATTTCGGAAAGCGGCACTTCGGCTTTAATAAGCTTGCCGCCGCCGCCCAAAATCTCTTCCATCCCCTGCACGGTGCCACGTCGTGAAGATAAATCCCCCATCACACTGCCCGCATAATCTTCGGGCGTTTCCACTTCAACGTGCATCATCGGTTCTAAAATTACCGGACTCGCCAAGCGGGCCGCCTCTTTAAAACCGAAAATCGCCGCCATTTTAAACGCCATTTCTGAAGAGTCGACCTCGTGCGACGAGCCGAAGGTTAATGTCACTTTAACATCCACCACCGGATATCCCGCCAACACGCCATTACTCAACGCCTCGACCACGCCTTTTTCGACCGCCGGTATAAATTCTCGTGGCACGACGCCGCCTTTCGTCGCATCGACAAAAGAGAAACCTTTGCCCGATTCCTGAGGTTCAAGCGAAAACACCACGTGTCCGTACTGCCCTTTACCGCCCGACTGGCGCACAAATTTGCCGTCAACATCGTCAACTTTTTTGCGCACCGTTTCGCGGTAGGTCACCTGTGGCTTACCGATATTCGCTTCAACGCCAAACTCGCGCTTCATACGATCGACAATAATTTCCAGATGCAGCTCGCCCATTCCCGAGATAATGGTTTGACCCGACTCTTCGTCGGTACGAATACGAAACGAAGGATCTTCCGATGCCAAACGTTGCAGCGCGATACCCATTTTCTCTTGGTCGGCCTTGGTTTTCGGTTCGATAGCCTGCGAAATCACCGGCTCCGGGAACTCCATTTTAACCAGCGTAATCAGCGCATTGGGATCGCACAGCGTTTCCCCCGTGGTCACCTCTTTCAGCCCGACACAGGCGGCAATATCACCCGCGCGAATTTCATCCACCTCATGGCGCACGTTCGCGTGCATCTGCACGATACGGCCGATACGCTCTTTACGGCCGCGCACCGGATTGTAAACGCTGTCGCCTTTCGATAGCACGCCAGAGTAAACACGAACGAAAGTCAGTTGCCCAACATATGGGTCGGTCATCAGTTTAAACGCCAACGCAGAAAACTTTTCGCCGTCGTCAGCCTGCCGATGCACCTCATGACCGTTTTCGTCTGTGCCCACTACCGGCGGGATATCCAGCGGTGATGGCATCAATTCGATAACGGCGTCGAGCATCCGTTGCACGCCTTTGTTTTTGAATGCGCTGCCACACAGCATCGGCTGAATTTCACCGGCTACTGTTCGCTGACGCAAGCCAAAGGTTATCTCTTCTTCCGTCAACGTGCCGCCGTCGAGATATTTGCTCATCAGCTCTTCAGTGGCTTCCGCTGCGGCTTCGACCATCTTTTCGCGCCACTCTTCGGCCAGCGACTGTAACTCGGCCGGGATAGGCGCATAGCTGAAGGTCATGCCCTGCGTGGCGTCATCCCAATAAATTGCCCGCATCTTGCGCAGGTCAACCACGCCGCTAAAGTGCTCCTCGCTGCCGATTGGAATCACGATCGGTACCGGATTGGCTTTCAAACGATCGACCATCATCTGCCGAACGCGGAAGAAATCGGCACCGGGCCGGTCCATCTTGTTGACGAAAGCCAGCCGAGGCACGCGGTATTTATTCGCCTGCCGCCACACGGTTTCGGATTGCGGTTGCACGCCACCGACTGAGTCGTAAACCATCACCGCGCCGTCGAGCACGCGCATCGAACGTTCGACTTCGATAGTGAAATCCACGTGACCCGGCGTGTCGATAATATTGATTCGGTGCTCGTCGAAGCCGTGATCCATCCCGCGCCAGAAACAGGTTACCGCCGCCGAGGTGATGGTAATGCCGCGCTCCTGCTCCTGCTCCATCCAGTCCGTCGTTGCTCCACCGTCGTGCACTTCGCCTAATTTATGGTTCATGCCGGTGTAGAACAGGATGCGCTCGGTGGTCGTAGTTTTACCGGCGTCGATGTGGGCCGAGATACCGATATTGCGGTAGCGCTCGATAGGAGTTTTGCGAGCCATATAATGTCCTTAATAGAGGATGGCCGATTTCAGGCGGGATTTATTTCCCGTCGACGAGTGTCTTTAATCAAGACGTGTTAACAATGCTGGATACAAAATACAATTGTACGAGTATATACGTACAATTGGTTTTTGCTATTAATTCCATCGTCGCAAAACACATCGTTTCTAAAGATTCAATTTACACCTTGCCGCGAAGATTTTTCATCCACCGCTTCACGCTTTTTCACTTGCGATTGATAACGCAAATCGAGAAACTCGAAAGTTGAAATAACCCCACAAATCATGGTCATAAGAAAACCGTATGACCCTAAGTAAAATTTTTTCCTTATATTTACCCCTGATTGTGACAGTTCAATGACACAACGAAAATGATAAGGCTCGTCAATATCAACAACGATAGGTAATGAGGCAGTCAATGTAACTACTTCCACTCTTTGCCAGGCCACTGGGTCGGCAAGCACATATTTGGCAGGAAACTTATGAATCATTCTTCTACAGCGCGCTCTTCTCTTGGTAATAGCCTGACAGGTCCTCAGGTCACCATGATTTCTATAGCAGGGATTATTGGCGCGGGCCTATTCATCGGCTCTTCAAACGCCATTGCCACCGCCGGCCCGGCGATACTCATTTCTTATGGCCTCACCGGATTGCTGGTTCTGTTAGTGATGCGCATGCTCGGCGAAATGGCTGTGCTTCAACCCGATTCGGGCTCTTTTTCGACCTACGCTACCCGTGCAATCGGTCACTGGGCAGGCTTTACCATCGGCTGGCTATATTGGTGGTTCTGGGTATTGACCATTCCCGTTGAAGCAATTGCAGGGGCCAATATCCTGCATAACCTCTTCCCGGCTGTCGCGTCGTGGGAATTTGCCGTTGCCATCATGGTGCTGCTGACCGTGACTAATCTCGCCAATGTGAAAAGCTTCGGCGCTTTCGAATTCTGGTTCTCGATTATCAAAGTCGCGGCGATTATTGCCTTTATCATTATCGGATTGATTGCGGTTTCGGGTTACTGGCCGCTGGCAAACGTACACGGGGTTTCGCGTCTTTATAACCAAGGCGGATTCATGCCTCACGGATTCGGCACGGTATTGGGTGGCGTATTAGTCACTATTTTCTCTTTTTTCGGCGCTGAAATCGTTACCATTGCCGCCGCCGAGTCAAAAGACCCTGCCAAACAGATCCGTCGTTCGACTAATTTGATGGTCTGGCGTATCGCGCTGTTTTATCTGCTGTCTATTTTTCTGGTGGTGTCACTGGTGAGCTGGAATGACCCGGCGCTAAAATCACAGGGAACGTTCCAGTTTATGTTAACCTCGCTTAACCTGCCGGGCGCCAAGCTAATCGTTGATATTGTTGTATTTGTGGCGGTTTGTAGCTGCATGAACTCGGGCCTTTATACGGCTTCCCGCATGCTGTTTTCACTGGCACAACGCGGCGACGCACCTGCGCGCGTTAAAAAAATCTCTGCCAATGGCGTGCCCTCTCTTGCCGTCCTGGCCTCAACGCTGGCCGGTTTTGCGGGTTGTATCGCCAATTACGCCTTCCCGAATCAGGTCTTTGATTTTCTGCTTTCGACCACCGGCGCGATTGCGCTTATCGTTTATCTGGTGATCGCCGTGTCGCAATTGAGAATGCGTACCCAGCTTGAACGCAATGGCATGTCGCCTGATTTCAAAATGTGGCTGTTCCCTTGGCTCACCTGGTTTGCGATTTTCATTATCGTTGCGGTATTAGGTTATATGGTCATATCGCCGGATTATCGTTATCAAACGCTAATGTCTTCACTCGTCACGTTGATAATGGTGTCGTTTAGCCTATATGTGACTCGCCACCGCAAGGCAGTGAAAGGCGTTGAGTTACTCGGAACACAAAAAAGCCGGGCTGCGCTTAATCGTTCATAAACATAATCGTTCATAAACATAATCGTTCATAAACAAAGTGTGCGTTCCTCATCATCCTTGAAAGGTGTTTGATGCCGAATGCACAGAGATTCACTAAGCTTGAGATATAAAGGGAATAAATGATATCAGGCCGAGGAATCATGATGAGTAATGAATTGATCGCCCCAGATGAAATTCGCGACCGCTTTTCGAAAGCCATGTCGCAGATGTATCAGCAGGAAGTGCCGCAGTACGGCACCCTGCTGCAAATTGTTAAAGAGACTAATGCGGTCTATTTAAACCAGCATCCGAGCACCTTTTCACAGGATGTAAAAGCCGCAGAATTGAATCGGCTGGAGGTTGAAAGGCACGGCGCCATTCGCCTGGGCACGGCGGCCGAGCTTGCCACCATGAAAGATTTGTTTGCCGTTATGGGTATGTCGCCGGTGGGATATTACGACCTTTCGGCGGCGGGCGTTCCGGTACACTCGACGGCGTTTCGGCCCATTTCCGAAGATTCGCTGCGCATTAATCCGTTCCGCGTTTTCACTTCGCTTTTGCGTATGGAACTGATCGAAAATGAAACACTGCGCGAACAAGCACGCCAGATTCTCGAACAGCGTGACATTTTTTCGCCAAGAGTTCGTGAGCTGATTGCCCAGCAGCAGCAGGCGGGTGGTTTAACCGATGCCGAAACCAATGAATTTGTTATTGAAGCGCTTAAAACATTCCGTTGGCACAGCGAGGCACAGGTTTCGTTGGCTACCTATAATGCCCTGCTCGACCATCATCGTTTGATAGCCGACGTGGTCTGCTTCAAAGGTCCGCATATCAATCACCTCACGCCGAGAACGTTGGATATCGACCTCGTGCAGCGCGTGATGCCTGACTACGGCATTACCCCCAAAGAGGTGATCGAAGGTCCGCCTCGCCGACAGGTGCCGATTTTACTGCGTCAGACCAGTTTCAAAGCGCTAAGCGAACAGATTCGTTTTATCGATGAACACAGCGGAAAACACACCGCGCGCTTCGGTGAAATTGAACAACGGGGTTTAGCGCTGACGCCCAAAGGCCGCGCGCTCTACGATCAGTTGCTGTTGCAAGCTTCTGCTTCAGGTAACAAATTGGACAACGATAGCCACCAGCGCCATATGGAAGCGGCCTTTGCCGATTTTCCAGACGACGCCGAACAGCTGCGCAGTAAAGAGCTGGGCTACTTCCGTTATCATTTGACGCCCGGCGCGACTATCCCCGAACACAATGTGTCGCGCGATAATCTCGAAGATCTGATTCATGCCCGGGTGGTGATTTTCGAGCCGATAATCTATGAAGATTTTCTGCCCGTTAGCGCAGCCGGAATTTTTCAGTCTAATTTGGGCAGTGACAAAAGCGCGGTCAGCAGCGGCAATCCGAATCAACAGGCTTTCGAAAGCGCTCTTGGCTGTAAAGTAGTAAATGAATTTTCGCTTTATGCCGCTATTCAAGAAGCGTCGTTACGCCATATTTTCGATGACTGAATCGGGTTAATTCACGAGAATGCCCGTGACTGCGGGCTTTCTTGACTTCAACTTTATAAGCTGTAACTATCCTCATCATTATCGAATAGCCCATTCATTCTGCAAACAGCGCCTTTTCGGCCTATTAGCCATCCTGCGACGGAAACCTTTTTACTCAAAATGATTGCCAATCATCCCGAACGCGAGCAGATTCGCCTCGAAAATGTGCTGAACGCTCTAGGAAATCCGCTGCGCCTTGCCGTGGTGCAAATATTAGCTAACGGCGGCGAACACGCCTGTGGAACCTTGCTGCAAGGCCAGTCGAAGTCAACGCTGACTCACCATTGGCGCGTGCTGCGCGAAAGTGGCGTTATCTGGCAGCGTCCGGACGGTCGCGCCAACCTGCTTTCGCTTCGTCGTGACGATCTCGACGCCCGCTTCCCCGGCCTGCTCGATTCGCTGCTGCACGCCGTGGCGCACGACAGTATCACAGTCGAATCCACTGCACGTCATCTGCGCGAAGAGGACTAATACCTGACGATTTTCACGCTTTCGTTTTCATTAACATCATTATTTACTAATAGATTAGCGCTGATTCTCCTCTTCTAACTGGCCTTTGACTAACTCACCAAACGTGGCGATCATCGCCGAACTCTGGCTATCTTTTCTCTGCGCCAGATAGAGCGGCGCGTGCAGTTCGGCCTCTTCTGAGAGCGGCAAATAGACCACGCCATCGCCGCCGAGGCGAACCATGCAGGCGGGAACAATCGACACCCCTAATCCCGCCCCAACCAAACTTAAACACGAGGTTAAACGCGGCGCTTCCTGCACGATTCGTGGGCTAAATCCCGCGCGATAACAGGCGGCGAGAATGGCGTCATAAAGCCCTTGCCCTGCGGGTCGGCGATAGAGAATGAAGCCTTCGTTAATTAACGTTTTCAGCGCCACGGGTCCGCGATGACGCTGCGCCAAAGGGTGGCCGACGGGCAACGCGACCCTCATCGACTCCTGTAAAATACGCTCGATTTTAAGCTCGGGCATGCCTAATACCGGCGTGCGGACAAATGCCACGTCGAGCGTGCGATTGACTAAACCCTGCAATAACTCAGTACTGCCCGCCTCTTCAAGCTGCGCCGTAACCTGCGGATAAAACTCGCGATAACGGCGTAATACGTTGGGTACGAAAGCGTGCAGCGCCGCCGAGCTGGTAAAACCAATCCGAATATTTCCCTGCTTGCCTTCCGTTGCGCGCTGCATGGTCGCACTCAGACTTTCTGCGCGGTCCAGCAAAGCCTTAGCCTCTTTAAACAACACTTTGCCAATGTCGGTCGGTTCCACACCGCGCGGAAACCGCTCCAACAGCTTGACGCCAAACTCTTGTTCAAGACTTTGCAGTAAACGGGTCAGTGGCGGCTGCTGAATAAACAGTCGTTGAGCAGCGCGGGTGATATTGCCCTCTTCTACCACCGTGACAAAAGCCTTTAGCCTTCGTAAATCAATCGTCGCCATACCTTTTAGGTATCCTTTATGTTGTTCAAATGCATTAGACAGCGGCACACTCCCGCTGGCATCATACTTAAAAACCATACCTTATCTAATTTTAAACACAAACAGAGCGCTGTCATGTCCGTACCCGCTGCTAAACATGAAAATGAAAGTCTGACAAATGATAGCGTGCCAAACGAAAGTCTGGTGAGCAGCGAAACGCTGGCCGACGCGCCTGACTGCCGCGCGCTCTTTATGGGTTTCTTTATTTTGGGCCTAACGGGTTTTGGTGGCGTACTGCCAATGGCGCGACGAATGATTGTCGAGAAAAAACGCTGGTTAAGCGGCGACGAATTTACCGAACTGCTTGGCCTGTGCCAATTCCTGCCCGGCGGCAACATCATCAATTTGTCGGTGGCGATGGGCAATGATTTTCGTGGATTACGCGGCGCGTTAGCGGCGATTTTAGGGCTGATTTGCGCGCCGACGGTGATTGTGGTCGGGCTCGGTTTAGTCTATGCCCGCTATCAGAATGATGTGATTGTTGAACACCTATTTGCCGGACTGGCGGCGGGAGCAGCGGGATTACTGCTGTCGACCGGCATCAAAATGCTGCTGCCCCTGAAAGGTAAATGGATGGCGCTGGCGATTGTCGCCATAGGAATTATTGCCATTGCGGGACTGAGACTGCCGATGCTGTTAGTGATGCTGGTGCTCGCGCCCGTCAGTATTTTGCTGTACTGGAGAAGCCAGAAATGATCGGCGTTCTGATTACCCTCGCGCTGTTATTCACTCAACTTTCGGTGATGGCGTTTGGTGGCGGCAATACTATTTTGCCCGAGATGCAGCGTGAAGTGGTGCAGAATCATCATTGGATGAGCGCACAGGAATTTAGCGCCCTGTTTGCATTGGCGCAGGCGGCTCCAGGTCCGAATATGATGATAGTGCCGCTGATTGGCTGGCAAGTCGCCGGTTGGGCCGGATTGCTAGTTTCATCGCTGGCCAAATTTGGCCCTTCATCCATCATCACGCTTATCGTGATGCGCAGCTGGAAACGTTATAAAGATAAACCTTGGCGTCGCATTGTGCAGAGCGGCTTGGTGCCGGTCACTGTCGGTCTGGTGGTCTCCAGCGGCCTGCTTATTGCCGAAGCCTCAGCGACCAGCGTGGCGCTCGGTGCCATTATCGTGCTCTGTACCGTGCTGGCGATGAACAAAAAACTGCATCCGCTGTGGGTGCTGGCAGTCGGCGCCGTCCTCGGCCTGATTTTTGCCTGAATTTCATAGCATTAATTTCGGTTTCGTTCAGAAGCCTGTACTTTCGGTTTCATTCAGAAACCCCGCGTTGCGACAATCGACAGGCAGCCTCACGGAAGAAGCTCTTGTCGGTTGACCCCCTTTTGTTCTTCGATCATCGGCCTTTTCGAATGAGATCTTTTAAGTAAGAGCCTTTTCGAATAAGAGTCCTTTCAAACGAAAGCCTTTCAAACGAAAAAAGCTGCCCAAAGGCAGCTTTCGTATCGATAGCAGAATCAAGGTTAGTGAGGGATTTCCGACACTTCTTTGACGTCCGCTTTATTGATTTGCTTTTTCATGCCCCAGGCATCGGTGTAACCCAGCATGCCTGCATCGGTATCCATCGGCTTGCCGTCGGCGACAATCGTGCGCGCATCATTGGTATGAATCGCATAACTGGTGCGGGTACATCCTGTCAGGGCAACAACAGACAGCACAGCTGCAAGCGGAAGTAACATTGCCTTTTTCATGGTCATCTCCTTTGGTTAGTTATCTAATTCACTCATGTTGCTAATCTGGTCGCGATTGATTTGTTCAGTCTGACCGGTTTGCGCGTTTTTATAGGACACCAGACCCGTGTCGCTATCTACCTGCGGTTTACCGTCGGTCACAATAGTGCGGCCATCGGTGGTTTTGATTGACTGATTCGAGGAGCAACCTGTCAGAGTTACTACAGAAAGTGTGGTCAGCATGAGAGCGGCAAGCATTGATTTTTTCATAGTTTCTTCCTTAAAGTGAAATTCGCTGGCATTTACTTAGTGTAGTAACTTTTTACGTTTTAGCTTTTCCAACATGCCAAAAAAGCATTTACTCCTTAATCCAGACGCTAACGCTGCCCGCTTTGCAGCCAAAATGTCCGCTGCCTTCCTGATTGCATTCGACCTGATAATCCGCGTTGCCGGTAATATCTTTCCACACGCTGCCGGTAAAGCTGTCGCCCAAAATAATGTCTTTAAACCCTTCGTCGCCGTTGGACATGACTACTACGCAACCCGGTTTCTCGGCGGTGCCGCTGCGAACGAAAGCGATACAGTTAGCGTCATCGAGGTAGTCGGTCTGGATCCCCCATGCATAGTCCTGACGCGCTTTCAGCAACGCGGGCAATACGTCGACCGCAGGCAGGTCAATCTGATGTGTTTCGCCGTCATCGCCGGTATCTTCATACTGCGCGCTAAACAAATCGGGATAAAATACGGCGGGTAAACCTTGTTCACGCAGCAGGATCAACGCGTAAGCCAAAGGTTTGAACCACGGCTCAACCGGAATTTCCAGCGACTGCAACGGCTGGGTATCGTGGTTGGCAACGATAGTCACTGCATGCCACGGGTCGGCCTGTACCAAGGTGTTATCAAAGATTTTGGTGAGGTCGTACTCTTTACCCTGTTTGGACGCATGGTGGAAATTGAGCAGCAATGGCGCATCGAACAGCATGGTTTTGCCGTCAACCTGGTGTATATATTGCTGGAGCCGGTCGAGTTCAAAAGTCCAATATTCCGCAACCAGATACATAGGCTCGACGGCGGCTTCCTGTAATTTGTCGATCCACTCTTTATAGAACCAGGCCGGAATGTGTTTGACCGCATCCAAACGAAAACCGGTACATGGCACCTGTTCCATAATCCATCGCGCCCAGTAGTGCAGCTCTTCACGAACGGCGTTGTTCCGAAAATCGATATTTGCGCCCATGAGATAATCGAAATTACCGAATTCGTCATCGACTTCGGTATTCCAGCCTTCGGCGGTGTATTCGTTCACAATCTTGAAGACACCATTTTCATCTGGATTTTCGATGTGATCGACACCGCTAAAGCACTGGTGATTCCAGACGAATTTTGAATATTCGCCCTGACGCGCATCAAAGGTAAACTTGGTCCAGGCTTCGGCTTGAACACCTTCGGGATCAATTTCGTCGCGGTTATCTTCGTTTACGCGATTGACGAGGATCTGTTCTTTCTCATCGGCACCCATTTTATGGTTGAGCACCACGTCGAGCAGGACCCCAACATTGTGGTCACGCAATTTTTGCACGGCGGCAACAAGCTGTGTTTTATCACCGTATTTGGTAGCGACGCTGCCTTTCTGGTCAAATTCCCCGAGATCGAATAAGTCATACGTGTCGTACCCCACGGAAGCTGACCCTGCCGCGCCTTTGTAAGCCGGAGGAAGCCAAACCATGGTAATGCCGGTATTCGCCAGCCATTCTGCCTTTTCGGCCACTTCCGGCCAGAGTTTTCCGCCTTCAGGGTAATACCAATGAAAGAACTGTAGCAGCGTTGGATTTTCCATTTACGACCTTCAGAGTGGGCCCTTCGAGTGAAGGGGAACTTAATTAATAGACGAAATCCTGAAAAAATTAACAACAAAGGGGTTTTTATTTTAGATTGAAATCTAAAGGCAACTTTTTAAGTTCAAGTTCTTGAGTTCAAGTTCAATTCAACTGCATGCGCTTCGCTTACTGCGCGGCGGCGCAGACCGCCCAAAGAGGCGCAGTCTGCACTGAACCCCAAAACTTGGACA
>NZ_JAWUEA010000006.1:0-23405 GCF_036663475.1 Rouxiella sp. T17
GGCGGCGTCAGTCCGGAGGCCTTCGAACAGGCCTCATCGTGAGGACAGAATTTGTCTACTGTCGTGGGGTCAGTCCACATAGTCATCAACTACTATGGCCACATATCCCATGCAACGCTTCTGCGTTCTCATTTCTGCTCCATCAGGTTTCAGGCATAACAGCCAAGAAACATATTTTTAACACAAACAATCTACATTTGGTGTTTGAATTGGTTCAAAGTCCCAATGTCCGCTTTTGGCACAGGCTGTGTGAAAACCCTGACCTAAAACTGAAGTGCGCGCATCTACGCAAAATCTGGAATTTCTCGACTGGTTAGCTGAGCCAAATTTTACGTATGAGCGCAGTTTTCAGCCCTGTTTTTGGCATTTTAAGCGACCAAAACAGTTTTCACACAGCCTGGGCACATAGCAGACCGTCCAGTTGAGAACTCAGGGTCATTGCTGCCCTGCCTTTACCCGGAGTATGGTTTGCCGAGTGGTATTAAATTCCCGCGCAATGGCGCTGATACTGATCCCGGCGTTAATCCGTCCAATCACCATAAGTTGCTGTTCTTCATTCAGTACTGAAGGACGTCCAAACCGCTTTCCGGCTGCTTTTGCTCGCGCAATACCAGAGTGCGTACGCTCAAGCAGCAAATCTCTTTCAAACTCCGCCACAGCAGAGATGACCTGCATGGTCATTTTTCCTGCCGGGCTGGTCAGATCTACTCCGCCCAGAGCGAGACAGTGAACACGAATATCTGAAGCAGCCAGATGTTCCACCGTTTTTCTGATATCCATCGCATTGCGCCCCAGTCGGTCTAGTTTGGTAACAATCAACACATCGCCATTTTCCATCCGGTCGAGCAGTTTAGAAAAACCTGGCCGCTCACTGGCGGCAACTGAGCCGCTGATGTGTTCTTCAATCAGTCGCTGAGATTTAACAGCGAAACCAGCCGTCTCAATTTCTCTTCGCTGATTTTCGGTTGTCTGCTCCAGGGTAGAGACACGACAGTAGGCAAAAACACGTGACATAGTGATATTTTCTGTACGAAAAGGATGTACGAATTATAACGCATGTACGATAGTAATTTCACTTACTTTCGGACAGTATTGATAATAGGTGTACGAAACCGACCGGTTTCGGTCAGTGCAAATTGATAACTAAAATAAACTATATGCAGAGGAAGCATCTATGCCACGGAGACAAATACTCAGCAGTGAAGAAAAAGAGCGCTTGCTGGTTGTACCGGATGATGACGTGCTTCTGACGCGCATGTGCTTTTTGAGTGAACCTGACCTCGCGCTTATTAATAAACACCGCAGACCTGCAAATCGCCTGGGCTTTGCTGTTTTACTCTGTTATTTGCGAGGGCCGGGGTTTCCTCCCGACAAAAATATGCCCCCTCACGACGGGGTTGTTTCTCGGCTTGCGGCTCATTTGAAACTTCAGCCTGATTTGTGGGCCGAGTATGCATCAAGAGAGGTCACCCGCTGGGAGCATCTGGCTGAACTCTACCGCTACCTGGAATTGTCCCCCTTCAACCGGGCGCTGCAAAAAATCTGCATTCGCCACCTTTACCCCCACGCCATGCGGACAGATAAAGGTTTTTTGCTTGCGGAAGGAATGCTCTCCTGGCTTCACAATAATAATGTCATTTTCCCCTCTGCTGATGTCATTGAGCGGACCCTGGCCGAAGCAGCAACGCTTGCCGACAGGGCGGTTTTTTCTGCGCTTACCGCGCAGCTTGAACCAGGGCACAAAGCGGCATTGGACCGCCTGCTGGTATCTGAGGGTGAGCAACCCTCACGGCTGGCCTGGCTGCTCCAGCCTCCGGGGAAAATTAATGGTAAAAATGTCCTCCAACATATCGATCGGTTAACTGCGATTGAGGCGCTGGCACTACCTGACGGTATTGCGCTTTCCGTTCACCAGAACCGGCTCCTGAAACTCGCACGCGAAGGCAGGAAAATGAGTAGCCGAGACCTGGCAAAATTCACGGATGTTCGCCGTTATGCCTCGCTGGTGTGTGTCATATCGGAAGCCAGGGCCACCCTGACTGACGAAGTGATTGATCTGCACGAGCGTATTCTGGGCAGTCTGTTCAGCAGGGCAAAACGCACGCAGGCCGAACGGCTTCAGCAAACGGGAAAGCTGATTCAGAGTAAGCTGAAGCAATACGTTACCATTGGGCAGGCATTACTTAACGCCAGAGAGTCTGGTGAAGATCCCTGGGCCGCAATAGAAGACGTCCTTCCATGGCAAGAGTTTATCAACAGCGTGGAAGAGACGCGCTTCCTCTCACGTAAGGATAACTTCGACCCGTTGCATCTGATCACAGAAAAATACAGTACGCTGCGTAAATACGCCCCCAGGATGCTGTCCGCGTTGCAGTTCAGGACGGCACCCGCCGCAATGCAGCTCAATGATGCGCTGGATACCGTCAGAGAGATGTATCGGAAACAACTCCGAAAAGTCCCGCCATCCGCACTAACCGGGTTCATTCCTGAGAGCTGGCGAAAGGTCGTGATCACTCCCACCGGCATTGACCGCAAATATTACGAGTTTTGTGTGCTGAACGAGCTTAAGGGAGCATTACGTTCTGGCGATATCTGGATAAAGTGGTCGCGTCGCTACAGGAATTTCGATGATTATCTGATCCCGTCTGGCGATTTTATAAAATCACTCCGGGATAATCAGTTACCCCTTGCCATTCCGACCGATTGCCATGAATACATCAAGAGCCGTATGACGCTTCTGGCATCGCGCCTGGAGGAAGTGAATGCGATGGCGCTGGCCGGTGATTTGCCTGATGTTGATATATCGGATAAAGGTGTGAAAATTACCCCGCTGGATAACAGTGTCCCTTCAGCAGCATCCCCTTTTGCCGATCTGGTTTACGGTATGTTGCCTCACCCTAAAATTACGGAAATGCTGGAAGAAGTGGACGGCTGGACCGGTTTTACACGCCATTTCACGCATCTCAAAAATAATAACGTCAGGCCGAAAGACAGAAAATTGTTACTGACCACCATCTTGGCCGATGGGATCAACTTGGGACTGACAAAAATGGCCGAATCCTGTCCGGGGGCAACAAAATCGTCACTGGAGGGCATTCAGGCATGGTACATCAGGGATGAAACCTATTCAGCCGCGCTGGCTGAGCTGGTTAATGCTCAGAAACAGCGGCATCTGGCTGCATTCTGGGGCGATGGTACAACGTCATCATCTGATGGGCAGAATTTTCGGGTTGGCAGTCACGGGCGTTATGCCGGTCAGGTCAATTTGAAATACGGACAGGAGCCAGGCGTGCAGATTTACACGCATATTTCGGACCAGTACAGCCCGTTTTACACCAAAGTGATCAGCCGCGTGCGGGACTCCACCCACGTACTTGATGGGCTGCTGTATCACGAAAGTGATCTGGAAATTACAGAGCATTACACCGATACCGCAGGTTTTACGGAGCATGTTTTCGCACTGATGCATCTGCTTGAATTCGCTTTTGCCCCAAGGCTCCGGGATCTTCACGACAAGCGGCTTTTTATTCAGGGAAAGGCTGAGCGTTATCCGGGACTTCAATCTGTGATATCCACAACGCTACTGAATCTTAAAGACATTGAGACGCACTGGAATGAGGTACTTCGCCTCGCAAGCTCGGTAAAACAGGGGACTGTTACCGCATCGCTCATGATGAAAAAACTGGCCAGTTATCCTAAACAAAATGGCCTTGCAAAGGCATTGAGGGAAATCGGACGCATCGAACGGGCACTGTTTATGCTGGACTGGTTTCGCGATCCATCACTGCGCCGACGCGTACAGGCAGGGTTGAATAAAGGTGAGGCCCGCAATGCGCTTGCACGAGCGGTCTTTATACACCGATTGGGTGAGATCAGAGATCGGGGGCTGGAGAATCAGAGCTACCGGGCCAGTGGTCTGACGTTGCTGACTGCGGCGATCTCCCTATGGAATACGGTATATATAGAAAGAGCTATAGATTCCCTGAGACGAAAAGGGATCCCGATTAATGAGCAACTGATTTCTCATTTGTCTCCGCTTGGATGGGAGCACATCAATCTGAGTGGGGATTACGTCTGGCGGACAAACCTTAAGCTGGGACAGGGTAAATACCGTTCATTACGCTCAGTGGATAGTGGTCTGTACAAAAAACAGGCTTAGCGTAGGATATTTTCCGTTTTCCAAGCGGACCCCTTTAACTACGATTTAACAAATTTAAAGGGGTAGAGGGGGTGCTGAAGCAGATGAAGGAGTGGAAATGAGTGGAAATGAGTGGAATCATATAATCATGCAGCTTTTGGCAGGTGGCATTTAAGCCACGTGGATTTAAAAAATATAAAATGATCGAAAATCATCAATGCAAACAATCGGTTAACCGAGATTAAAATTGCATTTTACAATTGCATTTCATACAAACTAAATGCAATAATATTATTAAATTTTGTACTTCTTCCTGCATTTTTTTAGGGCTTTCTTCATGAAAATAAGTGCTCTTACGGAAAGACTTTCTCAAAAAATAATCACGATGATCGACAGTGGCGGATTATCGCCGGGTGCACACCTAAGTGTGCCTAAGTTGGCAGAATCATTTGATGTTTCGCGTTCACCCGTGCGTGAGGCCTTGGTTTATCTTGAACACAAAGGCATTCTTCAGCAGCAGCATAACCGTGGTTTCTTTGTAAAGCAGGATTATGCGCCTCAGACTCAGAGCTCACATGAAAGTGAAGTGGATAACGATCTTCCAGAATACTATCAATTAGCGGAAGACTGGCTGCAGGATAAAATCGAATCTGAAGTAAACGAACTTTATTTACTTAAGCGTTATAACCTTTCGAAGACTCAGCTCACGACCATTCTGGCGCGCGGTATCAGTGAGGGATGGGTTGAACGTAAACAGGGTTATGGCTGGCGTTTTCTTCCCGTTGCCAAGACCAAAGCCGCGCTAGAGCATATTTTCAGCTTCCGCATGGTTATTGAACCAATGGCAATTTTGGAATCCACCTTCAAAGCCCCGCAGAGCAAAATCGATGAGATTAAGCGCGAGCTGGAGATGCTTTTAGAGAGCGGCATACAGCGTTTATCGCCTACTCAGCTCCAGTTAGCGGGTTACCGCTTTCATGAGACTGTCATCAACTTTTCAAACAACCCGTTTTTTGAGATATCACTGCGCAACGTCAACCGCATGCGCCGTTTGATGGATTACCGCATTATGGATGACCGCAGCCGCTACTACGCTGAAGTTAAAGATCATATGCACTTGCTATCATTAATTGAGGCAGGGCAACTGATCGAAGCGTCATATATGATGAAGCAGCACCTCGCTGTCGCGCTAGATAACAAAAAACAACGTAGTATCGGAGTATAAAAAAATGGCCCCAATGGGCCATTTTTTCATCAGCGCCTTTAACCGCCAGGCGAGTAGAGTGGATAAAGACCCAATAGCAAACCCGATGCCAGGAAGATCATGCAGAGCAGGAAAGCCCATTTGAAGGTGTATTTCTGATGGTCGCTGAATTCTACTCCGGCTAATCCCACCAACAGATAGGTTGATGCTACTAACGGACTCAGTAAGTGGATTGGCTGCCCAACCAACGATGCACGACCAATTTCGACCGGGTCAATGCCATACACTTTTGCTGCTTCTGCCAGAACCGGCAATACACCGTAATAGAAGGCATCATTTGACATAAAGAAGGTGCCAGGCAAGCTGATCAGTGCCGTAATCGGTGCCAAATAAGGGCCCCATGAATCGGGTAACACATCCAGCAGAGATGCCGACATTGCGGTGACCATTCCAGTACCTGAGAGGATACCGGCGAAAATACCCGCAGCTAGGAAGATAGATGTTTGGTTCAGCGCGGCAGGCGCATGCGCTGCAATACGCTGACGCTGGGCATCAATGTGCGGATAGTTAATCAGCAACGCCAGAGCGAATGCCACCATGAACAGCACCGACAGTGGCAGCAACTCCATCACCAGCGATCCCATCAGTAACAAAGTCAGACCCGCGTTAAGCCAGAACAGTTTTGGACGACGCAGCTCTTCATTGACTTCATTGATTGCCGGCAGATAGCTTTCTGCATCGTCTTCAGTGACTGATCCATAACCATTGGTATTGATACTCAGCTTGCCTAAGCGACGGCGTTCACGAATACCGATATACCAAGACAGCACCAAGACTCCGACAAAACCGCAAACCATAGTTGGAATAAGCGGAATAAACAGATCGCTGGATTCAACTTTCAAGGATGCCGCAACGCGAGCCAGTGGACCGCCCCATGGCAGCAAGTTAGTAATACTTCCGGAGAGGAAGACTACGCAGGTTAGCGCCAGAGGGTCCAGACGAATACGTTTGAACAACGGCAGCATTGCCGTTACGCAGATCATATAGGTCGTTGATCCATCACCATCAAGTGACACCATAGCCGCCAGAATCGCGCTGCACATAACCGCTTTAACCGGGTCACCATTAATAATCCGTAAAAAGAAGCGAATAATCGGATCAAATAAACCGGTATCAAACATGGTGCTGAAGTAGAGAATGGCAAAAATAACCATGATGGCAGTCGGAGCGACTTTTTTAATCCCCTCAATCATCATCTCGCCCATCTCTCCGCCGAATCCGGCAATCAGAGCAAATATTATTGGAATAATGATCAGTGCGACGAGTGCAGAAAGTTTTTTGGTCATGATTAGGATCATAAAGACCACAATCATGCCATATCCCAGAAGCGAGAGCATAAGAGCCTCCAACGCATATTATTGCTAATATGCGCGATAATTAATTTGACGGAAATTTTGAGCAGGACGTTCTGTTAATTTATTAGCCCATATGCAGGCCGCCGTTAACAGAGAAATCAGCCCCCGTGGCAAATCCTGATTCATCAGATGCCAGCCATGAGCATATAGAGGCTATTTCCTGCGGAGAGCCAAGGCGACGCACTGGAATTTCCTGAACAATCTTATCAATAACCTGCACAGGCGTGACTGTTTTCAGTTTTGACGTAGCCAGATAGCCCGGCGATACCGTGTTTACTGTTACTCCGCGTGCCGAAACTTCGCGTGCCAGGGCGCGAGTAAAACCCCGCACGGCAGATTTTGCCGTAGAGTAGTTAACCTGACCTGTTTGACCAATTTGCGCGTTGACTGAAGAAATATTGATAATGCGTCCCCATCCACGCGACATCATGCCATCAACAACTTGTTTAGTGACGTTGAATAATGAGTTCATATTGGTGTTAATAACGGCCTGCCACTCCGGTGGCTGCATATCACGAAATAATACATTCCGTGCCGTACCAGCATTATTAATCAGCACGTCTATCTCACCGATTTCAGCTTTTATTTTAGCAAACGCTTTAATGGTTGATTCCCAATCAGCCACGTTTCCTTCTGATGCGATGAAATCAAATCCCATCTTTTTATTGTCATTAAGCCAGGCGGTTTTACGTTGAGAATTGGGGCCGCATCCTGCAATCACTTTAAAACCATCCTTCGCCAGTCGACGGCAAATAGCGGTTCCGAGGCTTCCCATCCCGGATGTAACATACGCAATACGTTGGGTCATAACCCTTCTCCCAGATACATTTATGTAACAGTTTTCACGACTTGTTAACAGTAAGCTATCTGCGGTTTTTTTTAGCACTCTCGAGCCGTTGAAATTGTGACCACGATCGTCAATTTTCTGCATTTAAACCCACTCAAATGCAATGCAATTAAATTGCAATGCAGTTTTAAGCAGCCTGAAAACACCGGTGCATAACGTAAAAACCCTTTCATAGTGAGTTTCAAAGCTTGATAACCACAAAAGCGTGATATCAATCACAAGTCAATTTATGCACTTATGTTTAAATAAATGCATATTGGTATTGCGGGGTTGTAAATGAATAAGTTTGCCTATGTGGGTTGCCGTACGTCCGAGTGGCGTGGCGCACGTGGAAAAGGAATTGAAGTATTTCGCATTGATGAGTCAGGGGACTGGCATCACGTACAACGTGTTACTTCTGTTCAGGAAAATCCGTCCTGGCTCACACTGGATGAAAAAAGAAATCGGCTGTATGTGCTGCATGGGGATGGCAATCAGGTAGCTATTTTTGCGCGTGATCCTATCTCTGGCATGCTGACTTTGTTATCTGAACAAACAACGGGCCCACAGAATCCACATCCCGATCTTGACCCAATGCGGCGCAATAACCCAGTGCATGCTGCTCTCTCTCCTGATGGCCGCCATCTGCTGATTGCTAACCATGAAGGCGGCAACGTAGCAGCATTAGCGTTCGCTGATGATGACGCGCTACTGCCTCCTCACCACCTTGCGATGGTGGAAGGCCACGCTGATGAGGATGGCGCTGCGGGCAGCTTGTCACGTCCGCATGAAATTATTTTTGCGCCAGATAGCGATTACTACGCTCTGCCCATCCAGGGCAGACAGGCCGGAAACGGCATTGATATGGTGCGTATTTATCACTGGCGAGATGGACAATCACTACTCAATGATGAAGTGCTGTTGCCGTCTGGGAGTTGGCCGCGTCATGTTGATTTCCATCCACAGGGGAAGTGGCTTTATGGCCTGAGTGAGCTCGGGAATACGATTACCGTTTACGATTTTGTACAAGAGACGGGAAACATTGCGCTCAAGCAAACGTTGAGCAGCATACCGGAAGGATTTGAAACACGTAACGACGCCAGTGAAATCGAAGTGCATCCGTCTGGGCGCTTCTTATATGCTGCCAATCGTGGTCATAACAGTATTGCGGTTATGCGTATAAATCCTGATGATGGCTGCTTAAAGCCTGTGGGATGGGTGTTTTGCGGTGGTAAGACGCCGCGTTTTACAACGCTCTCTGCAGATGGGCTCTATTTTTACAGCGCTAACGAGGACTCTGATTCTATTCGCATTTTCAGCGTTGATCAGGACTCGGGTATACTTAAAAACACAGGTAAAGAGGTATTCACTGCCAGCCCTACCTGCATTGTATTTTCCGATTAACTCAGCGCTTGAGGTCAGCATTGATGAGACTGGCCTCAAGCCACGACCCCTCTTCGGCACCCGTTGCACGTTTCAATGGCGTGACATTTTCGATAAACGCTTTCACCGAGGGTGAAGATAGGGCATATCCCTTCACGCCAACATATAACTCACGTTTCGCCCATGGCTCGACGAGGGGAATACAGCGCACAGCATCATGATTAGCCACCTGAGCGATTTCATTAACTGGCAAGATGGCTATTCCCAACTGTTGCGCAACCAGTTCGGCCATAGACACGAAACTGCTGACCCGTAAGCCTATATTCAGCGTTGTACCCAGCTTTCTCGCTTCACGCTCCAGAATGTGGCTCACTGCGCTTTCCCGATGTGGCCCAATTATTTTCTCATCGATGCAATCCACTAATTGCAAGGTCGCGTGCTCCGTCAACGGATGCCCCTGCCACACCAAAACGGACAACTGGTCTTGCTGCCATGGCCAGACCTCAATGCCGGAAGCAGGTGTCCAACTGGAAAAGAAACCGACATCCGCGTCCCCCTGCAGCAAGCCCTGCACGACGCCAATGCCGGTGTGTTCTTCAATATCGATATCTGTCTGCGGGTAATGAGCAAGGAACTGACTTATGGCACGCGGCAAATAATGCATCAACGCCGCAGAGATCGTAAAAATGCGAATGTGGCCGCGTACGCCAGCCACGTAATCACTGAGCTCCTCTTCCATTTGGTCGAGATTGCGGAACACCTGGCGCGCGTGAAAAAGCAGCGAGTGCCCCGCAGGCGTCAACTCGATGCCGCGCGGCAAGCGTAGCATCAGTGGCGTGCCAATTTGCTGTTCGAGTTCTGTTATGCGCTTACTCACGGCTGAGACGGCCAGATGCTTACGGCGTGCGGCACGCGTAAGATTCTGCTCTTCAGCCACAGCGACAAACAGCGAAAGTGAGACCAGATCGTAGCGCATGAACTTCCCTACTCTTTTAGTGTTTGCTGAATAACAAAGGGCAAAATACCGCCATAGCGCAGATAGCCTAGTTCTTGCTGGGAGTCTATCACTGCTTCAAGATTCAGTGCAGCAATCTGCCTGCCTCCACGGCGGATGTAGAGCATCAGCGGCGTCGCACCCGGCGCGATCATTTCCAGGCCTGTAATATCCAGGATCTCGGTACCATCCATCTCAGGTAATCTGTCCGCTTCATCGGCAATAAAATGCAGCGGTAGAATGCCCATTCCGATCAAATTCGTGCGGTGGATACGTTCGAAACTATTAGCAATGACGGCTTTAACCCCCATCAGTGCCTGCGCTTTAGCAGCCCAGTCACGGCTCGATCCCGCGCCATAGCGCTCGCCCGCCAGCACTACCAGCGGCGTATCTGTTGCATGCCATGTTTGCGCAGCCTCAAAAGCCGGAAGAATTTGCTGATGAGACGCATCCCAGGCATAACCGCCGCCTCCGCGCTTATCTGCCGGTAACAAACGGTTGGATAGCGCTTTATTCGTAAAAGCACCACGTACCATCACCTCGTGATTACTGCGTCGCGTAGAGTAAAGATTCAGGTCCTGCGGATCTTCATGATGTTCCAGCAACCATTGACCGGCAAGGCTACCTGCGGAAATCGCACCTGCAGGCGAAATATGATCGGTGGTGACGTCATCGCCAAACCAGAGGAAGGGTCGGGCATTATTGAGCGACAGCGGTTCGGCAGGGTCACGAGGTAAACGTTCCAGATAGCCCGGCCGACGCAGATAGGTTGAGGTCGATTCCCATGGATAATGCACGCTACCCGGAGCTTCAATTTGCTGCCAGTGCGGGGTTCCCTGCCAGATAAGATCGCGACGCTGGATGTAATGTTCACGCTTCATCACTCTTGTTACCCAGCGTTCAACTTCTTCACGCGCAGGCATTAAGTCGCGCATGAAAACCGGCTGATGATGCTCATCGTAGCCAAGCGGGTCACTCAACATGTCATGCTGCATATTTCCGGCAATAGCCCAGGCAATCACCAATGCTGGCGAGGTGAGATAACCATGACCGAGGCTGGGATTAACGCGACGGGGAAAGTTACGGTTACCGGAAAGCACACACACGGCCTGAAGGCCATCACTCACCAGACTTTCCATGGCCGGTTGTAATGCGCCCGAACTGCCAATGCAGGTCATACAGCCATAACCTGCCACATCGAACCCCACCTTTTCTAACTCGCTAAGCAGGCCCGATTCTCCAAGATAATCGGTAACCGCCCGAGATCCGGGTGAAAAGGAGGTTTTAACCCAAGGCTTGGGTTGCAGTCCGTACTTTGCCGCATTCCTGGCAAACAATGCCGCCTGAATTACCAGCCAGGGGTTGGCGGTTGTGGTGCAGCTGGTTATGGCCGCGATAGCCACGGCGCCTTGTTGAATCGGTTGTGGGTAAACATCATGCTGCCATTGCAAAGCGCGCTCGCCGGCTTTCAATGTCTCCATAAAACTTTTCGGCGAATCACTGAGCGGAATTTGTTGATGAGGATTATAAGGCCCCGCTACGCTGGGTTCGATGCTACTTAAATCCAGTTCAATGCGTTGTGTGAAGTCAGGCTGACGATCCTCCGGATGACGCCAAAGGTGCTGATGTTGCATATAACTGCGAATAATTTCCTGTTTCTCTTCACTGCGCCCGGTCAGGTTGACGTACTCTGCGCTGCGCTGATCAAACGGGAAGAACACCACGGTGGCACCGTATTCCGGGGCCATATTGGCAATGGTGGCGCGCGATTCGAGCGGCATGCTGTGGAGTGCAGGACCGGTGAACTCAACAAATTTCCCGACCACACCGCTTTCACGCAACAGGCGCGTGATGTGCAGAGCTAGATCGCTGTCGCTGACATCCGGCGGCAGTTCACCGGAAACACAAATTCCCACCACGTCCGGGAAGCGTAACGTGACTGGCTCGCCAACCAATGCGGCCTGACCTTCCAGACCACCTACGCCCCAACCCAACACACCAAGTGCATTAATCATCGGCGTATGGCTGTCGGTTGCAATCATGCAATCGGCGTGCAGCAACGGTATGGCTTCACGCTCATCCACCGTTACCACTTCAGCAATGGTTTCAAGGTTCATTAAATGAATAATGCCGGTGCCGGGTGGAATGACGCGGAAGTTATACAGGCTTTTTTCCGCCCAGCGAATGAAGCGATAGCGTTCAGCGTTACGGCGAAAATCAAACTTGAGGTTATCTTCCAGCGCAACGGCATTAGCGTAACTTTCAACGATGACCGAATGATCGATGGTTAGCACAGCAGGAATGTGTGGATTGATAGCGCGCGGATCGCCACCTAACTCAGCAGTAAGATCGCGCATGGCAGCAAAGTCAGCCAAAGCCGGTAAACAGGTAGTGTCATGGAACATGAGGCGGTCGGGATAAAACTCAACCTCACCAGGGGAGGACTTTGCAGACAGATAGTTGAGAAATTCAGGCAGCGTTTGCGGTGAGCATCGCGCAATGTTCTCCAGCAGAATGCGAATGCTGTAAGGCAATGTCTGCAGTCGCTCCAGCGGGACGATCTGGGTGAGGTCAATAAAATGATACAGGCGGTTATGAATAACCAGCGGCGAGCGTTCAAGCGTTAAAGGCGATGTCATAAAAACCTTCCGTCACAGCAATTTTGTTATGTTCGTCGCTGGATAACGTCTCATGCCCATTAATGAATGAAAATTGAACATTAACCAATGCAGCGTTCTCCAAATGAGAACGCTGCATTAAGTTTA
Organism: Rouxiella sp. T17; assembly: GCF_036663475.1. Taxonomy (NCBI): domain Bacteria; kingdom Pseudomonadati; phylum Pseudomonadota; class Gammaproteobacteria; order Enterobacterales; family Yersiniaceae; genus Rouxiella; species Rouxiella sp. T17. The sequence continues at coordinate 12,726 of NZ_JAWUEA010000006.1, forward strand.
AGACTCGGCAAGATTTCGATTAATAATCTCGCTGATAGCGCCATTTTCCTGCCATTTATTCAGGTAATGACTAATCTCACCATAAAGCTGGTCCTGCGCATGCGGCAAACAAATAGCCTGGCAAATCTGACCGAAATTATCGGGCAGAACGCGAAAACCGCTATTGTTACTGACTGCACTTTCTAAAGGTTGACGTATTCCTGCTGTCATATCCCCTTCTCCATCGAGAAACGCATCGATCGCGGCCTGTGATGAAGGGAGTCGATTGAGCGCAGCATGTTTTAATTCGCGGCTTAGAAACAGATCGTAGGCTGCTCCTTTACCGACATTGATGACCACATCAGGTTTATCCATCTCGGTCACGCTTTGCCAGTTGCTGCTCTCTCTCACCATCACGGTACCTTCGATAGTGATATAAGACTGCGTAAATCGCAGCACCTCTTCACGCTTCGGGTCTATCGCCAAAAAGGCGACGTCCCAGCGATCGTGAGTGGCATCATCTACCACCTTGCCTGCTGTGGGGTACATAATAAATTGCGCGACTCTTCCCTGTTCAGCCGCAACTTTTTGGGCGATCTCAACAGTAATCCCGCCAGGCTGCCCATCGGGCAGCGTTTTGGCTAATACGGCGTTACCTAAATTGATAGCAAAACGTAGTGGGGTTGCGTTATCGGTGGCTGACATGCGGCTCTCCAGAAAAGTCATCATCTTGATCCTGTTTCGGCGTTTCAAAATTCAGACGTTGAATTTTTCCAGCCACAAACAGATAACAGCACAGATTGAGGAAAGCGCATACGCCGACAAAAATCAAAGCACCATTGAATGAACCGGTATCTTTTATGATGTAGGCAATAATAATTGGCGTAAATATTCCCGAAATATTGCCAATCATATTGAACAATCCGCCGCTCAGGCCGACCGCCTCTTTCGGTGAGAAGTCTGAGACTACGCACCATCCCATAGCACCAAATCCCTTGCCAAAGAAGGCCAGCGACATGATAGCCACCACAACCCATGCGGAATCGACGTAATTGCAAATAACCATACTCACGGCTAACAGCATGCCGATAACGATCGGTGTTTTACGTGCGGCTGACAGGCTGAAACCACGCGCCAGCATGTAATCGGATAACACGCCGCCCAGCAACGCGCCGGCACATCCACATAATGCCGGCAGTGACGCGATAAAGCCCGCCTTGAGAATGGTCATACCACGGTCGTGCACCAGATAAACCGGGAACCACGTCAGGAAAAAGTAGGAAAGCACCGTAAAGAAGAACTGCCCCATATACACACCCAGCGCCAATCGGCTGGTCAGTAATTTACGGGTATATCCTTTGCCGACGTTATCGCCTTTTTTACTGGCTTTCATGTTGGTCAGACCGCCGCCGGACTGGATATATTCAAGCTCAGCATCGTTGACCAACGGGTGAACTTTAGGCGTATCGGTGAGTACCCGCGTCATCAACAGCGAGACCAGAATACCGACTGCGCCCATAAACCAGAACACCGACTCCCAACCAAACGAATAGGAGAACCAGCCCATCAAGGGTAAGAAGACCACTAATGCAAAATACTGTGCTGCAGTAGTGAATCCGGAAGCTTTACCACGCTCTTTCGCCGGGAACCATGCCGCAAGGAATCGAGAGTTAGCGGGTAGCGTTGGTGCTTCAATCAACCCCATCATAAAGATGAAGCCAAACATCAATACGCGTGTCACCCAAATGTTGTCAAAAGAGGTGCTGAAACCCACCAGAAAGACGAACAGTGACCAGGTGAAAACCCCGGTTACCAACACTTTTTTTGAGCCGTAACGATCCAGTAACCAACCCCCCGGATATTGCCCCAGAACATAGGCCCAGGTGAAGGTTGAGATCAGATAACCGAGCGCCACAATATCCAGCCCGGCAGATTTCACCATATCCGTACCGGCAATTGAGAAGGTCGCTCTATCACCATGATTTATTGCAATACTGAGGAATACCATCAGCAAAATCATATAACGATAATGCGTAGGTCTGTTCTTTTTAGCAGTGGAGTTCAGAGTAATCATAATATTCGGCCTTGTCTGGCATACGATTAATTAAATCGGTAAAGTTCAGCCGGGTTTTCCACAAATAATTTGTGTCTAACCTGATCGTTATGCGCCCAGTGGTATATTTTCGATAGTATCAATGCATCATCTGGCATATTTTTATTGGCACTTATTAAATTGGGATGTGGCCAGTCACTTCCCCATAAAACACGTTCAGTTGCATCGTGAAGAAAACGGGTAACCAGAGCTGCCATATCAGACACATCATCACATTGTGACTGATGATAAAGCGCGGAGAGCTTTACCCAGCATTGACCCTTTTCAATCAGCTCCCAAGCCAGCTTCCAAACTGGATGGGCCATCGGCTCAGGCTGTGGTAAACGAAAGTAGTGGTCGATGACCAGATTTCCCGGTATTTGAAGCAGCGTTGATCGCAACTGCCACAACTGATCGGCAGTGGCGTGGACCTGCACATGCCAGCCACGTTCCGCCACGCGTTGCGCTACGGGAAGCAGCATTTCAGGTGTCGTTGCATTGCCTGCACCCAGATTGAAACGAACCCCCGTTACGCCAGCTTGCTGCAGCGCATCCAGTTCGGCATCACTGACAGTGTCGTCCACCACGGCTTCACCACGTGCATGGGTGCCAAAAGCGCGTAATGCATTTGTCAGACAACGATTATCCGTTCCATAAGAAGAGGGTTGCACCAGAATATGACGTGAGTGTCCCAACCATTTTTTAAACTGGTTGTAATCGTTGACGGTTGCGTTAGGTAAATTACGCGTATCATCCGCTGCATAGGGATAACGCCTGTCAAAAATATGGTGATGACAGTCACAGCTATTTTCAGGCAATACGATCTCAGGCGAGTGTGAAATATGGCTATATTTCACATCCGCCAATATATCTCGGCTTTCCACGTTGATGCCTTTTTTTAAAAAATCGACTGACTTAATTAATGAGCCATTAATATTTTCAGTTTTGAAACGGCTGCATGCGGACTGCTCAATACTGGACAGTTCACTGCTGACTGAGCCTGCTCCCAGGCAATGGCCATCGAGAAGTGCGCAAGAAGGATGGCATCAGCCTCATTATGTTCACGAGCAGCCTGAACAATGAACTGGTTGTGGCGCTCGGCATCACCTTTCTCGAGGGCATCACGCGCCCCTTCAACCAGAACGCTGGTTAACGTGGCGTCACGATAACCTTTACGTACCAGTTCATGAAATTCCGCTTCCATCCCAGCGACGGCGGGAGCAAACGTTGCCAGCATGACGATATTTCTACCCTTAGCTAAAGCCGCTTCAAACATGGCTTCGTTTGGCTTAAGCACCGGCATGGTATTTTTCGCTGCGCTGGCGTCAATCGCTTCACCAAATGCCGAACAGGTAAACAACACTGCACCAGCATCAATGTTGGCAGCATAGTTCACCAGTGAATCGATCCGCTGAAACAGACGATCGGTCAACATCGTCACTTTACGACGATCCACACTTAACGCGTCATCCAGCAAGTTACTGATTTCAGCCTCTGGCCACTGATCGGCAAAAGCCTGGTTTATCGGCTCAACCGCCAGTGGAGTCGCGTGGATTAAAACAATACGTTGATTCATCTTCGGCTCCATGAAAGCAGGCTGCCGCTAAAGTGCGGCAACCTTATGACGTTTAATCAGGCGCGAATAGAAGCAGCCACTTTTTCAGCAAAGGCTTTAGTACCACATTTGCCATCCAAGTCCGGCGTGCGGGTTTCTGGGTTTTCCAGCACTTCATCAACGGCACGGCTGATCTCTTCCGCCGCTTTCAGGAATTTTGGCTGGTTGTGCTTCTCTGCGTACCATTGCAGCATCATGGCAACCGACAGAATCATCGACACCGGGTTTGCCTTGTCCTGATTCTGAATATCAGGAGCTGATCCATGCTGAGCCTGCGCGCAGCAATGAGTATCACTGGCCATAATTGAACCGGCCAAGCCAAGGCTGCCTGACAATTCACTCGCCAAGTCGCTGATGATGTCACCATAGAAGTTAGTGGCGACCAGTACGTCAAAACGCTCTGGGTTACGCACCAGGTGAGCGGTTGACGCATCAACTAACAGATCGTCCAGCTCAACTTCAGGGAACTCTTTTGCCACGTGACGCACGGCTTCAAGGAACAGGCCATCCGTCATATGGAAGCTATTAGCTTTATGAATTGCAGTCACTTTTTTACGACGCTGCATCGCCAGCTCGAAGGCTTTGCGAGCAATACGCTCAGAGCAATGACGGGTAATTTTACGGGTAGACAGCGCCATATCCGGGCTTGGCATCACTTCACCCCAGCCGCGAGTCATGTTGCGGTCTGGATAGAACCCTTCCGTCGCTTCACGCATGATCACCAAATCCATGGATTTGCCTTCCTTCATATTAGACGTCAGGAAAGAACGAGTTCGCGCAGGACGGACGTTAGCATAGAGATCCAGACCAATGCGGAAGCCAGCAGAAACGTTACGGCCGCCTTTTTCCGGTGCTGGATAATCCGCGTGGGACTGGGTACCCAGAATAATGCCGTCATACGTTTTGGCGCGGTCGAGTGATTCCTGCCGCAGCGTAGTGCCGTGTAACTCCAGGCTTTTAAAACCTACGTCTTCGTAGTCGAACTCAAAGTTCAGGCCATACGCTTTATCCAGTGACTCCAGCACAGTTACCGCAGCAGAAGTGATCTCAGGGCCGATACCGTCACAAGGCAGAACCAAAATACGCATAAATACTCCAGATGGTTGGTCAGTTTTCGATTGCATTTTTATACCAATAAATGCACTGAAGGCAAGGTGATTGAGATCACATTTCTGATACAAAAAAAACACATTACAACATTCCTCCGTTTTTTCAGTAAGTTATGGCTAAGCCCTACGAGCTTTAGGATTATTACCCGTTGTAACAGCCGCTTCAAAGATTCCACTCACACCCATTTGTTAACCACAACCCCTTATTTTGTGATCTAAAACACAAATTAACATCAAGCCTAATTGCACTTATATTTATATAAAAGCAATATGAGCTGAATTTGTTACCGCTTTAGAGGAACACATATGATTAAGTTGGGCGTCATCGCGGATGACTTTACGGGTGCCACCGACATTGCAAGTTTCATGGTGAATGCGGGCTGGAAAGTGGTGCTATTCAATGGCGTTCCTGCTGAGGCTTTTGATCAGGAAGGCATCGATGCGGTGGTTATCGCCCTTAAAAGCCGTTCGATTCTGACCAAGACGGCGGTGAAACAATCATTGTCTGCATCAAACTGGCTTAAGTCACAGGGCTGTAAGCGTCAGCTATTCAAATATTGCTCAACCTTTGACTCGACAAAAGAGGGGAACATTGGCCCGGTTACCGATGCCCTGATGAAGAATCTGGATGCGCCAATCACTTTGATTTGCCCGGCAGTACCTGACAATGGACGGACCATTTTGCAAGGCCATCTGTTTGTGAAAGGGCAGTTATTGAATCAAAGCGGGATGGAACACCATCCAGTCACACCGATGAGAGAGTCTTCACTAAAAAAATTGATGGAGGCGCAATCTACCGGCCGCTGCGAAGTCATTGATCTCGACACCATCAAAAATCATGTAGAAGACATTCCTGATGCCCTAGCCAAACTGGCAGAGGAAAAGATCAAATATGTTATCTGTGACGTACTGGATAACAATGATCTGTTAACCGTCGCGCGTGAAACCGCAGATTATGTTCTTATCACCGGTGCAGCAGGCATTGGTTATGCCATTGCGGCACTGGATACGATGCATAAATCCGCTGATAAGCCTGCGTTTGCTATCAGCAAAGAGGGGGCAAGCATTGTCCTGTCAGGCAGTTGCTCTTCCATGACCGACCAGCAGGTGAACTTTTATCAGCAACGCGCCTCATCACTGGCACTGAATGTGGAAAAAATCCTTCACGAACCAACGTACCTGCAGACGGTGACGGGCTGGGTAGTTACCCAAAAGAATGATGTGTTGGCTCCCATGGTCTATGCCACGCAACCGCCTCATATGATAGAGATTATTCAGAAGAATTATGGTGCGGAATATGTCAGTGAGAAGATTGAAAGCTTCTTCGCGACGCTTGCCCACAATTTAAGCAAGGAAGGTTTCAATAAATTTATTGTCGCTGGCGGTGAAACGTCGGGTGCGGTATCACAGGGCCTCAATATTAAAGGCATGGTGATCGGCGATGCTGTCGCGCCTGGTGTGCCCTGGACACAGGTATTGGATGAAGAAAAGTGGGTAATCCTCAAGTCAGGCAACTTTGGTAACAGTGATTTCTTCTTAAAAGCGCAGGAGAGTGTGAAATGATCGAAGTCCAATATCGTCAGGATTTAGTGCGCTATGCACGCTCCCTGTTTGAACGTGGTTACAGCAGCGGTGGCGCTGGAAATATCAGCCTGAAACTGCCTGATGGCCATATCCTCACCACGCCGACAAACTCCAGTTTTGGCGACCTAGATGCTGATGAATTGAGTAAAGTCACGATGACCGGTGAGCTGGTTTCGGGTCACAAGGCGTCTAAAGAAGTTCTGATGCACCTGGCAATGTACCGTCAGCGTCCTGCTTGTGGCGGCATCGTACATTTGCACTCCCCCTGGCTGACAGCATTATCCTGCTTACCCGATCTGGATCATGAAAATGCACTGCCGGCCATAACGCCTTACTACGTGATGCGTGTGGGTAAACTGCCTGTGGTGCCTTATATTCGTCCGGGCTCGCCAGAAATTGCTGTGCATGTTGAAAAGCTGGCTAAGGAACATAATTCAATTCTTCTCGCCAACCATGGTCCTATTATTTCGGGTAAAAATATTCGTGAAGCGGTTTTTAACGCAGAAGAGTTAGAGGAAACGGCAAAACTCTATTTCGTACTCAAACCCTATGGCATGAAAACATTAACTAATGAAAATATTGATGAGCTCAATACGCTTTTCAATATGAAATAAATATTGCCATGGTAAAGCTGTGCAGATTTATCTGCGCAGCGTTTTTTTACATCTTTTACTCTGAAAATTAAAAGGATAAGTCATGTCTTTGATGCTTATCACCGGGATTGTCATGTTTGTTATTCTGACATGGTGCTTATTGAAAAATAAGTTTCCTCCCAGTGTGCTGTTTATTATCTTACCTACGGTAGCCGCTTTAGTCTGTGGATTTGGCTTTAAAGAACTGGGCGAATATGTCGCTTCAGGACTGAAATCGGTTGTTGGCACCGCTACGCTAGTCGCGTTCAGCGCTATGTTCTTTACCCTGATGAAAGAAGCCGGTGTGTTTGACGTGATTGTGCGTTTCATCCTGCGTTTCGTCACACAATCGACCTTTTCTGTTCTGCTTGCGACATTGGTCATAGCCTCAGTGTGTAGCCTCGATGGTAATGCGTACGCAACCCTGCTGGTAACCGTCCCGGCATTGTTACCTCTGTATGAAAAGATGAACATCAGCCGTAAAACGTTGCTGATGCTGGTTACCGTTGGAGTCGGCGTAACGGGTATTACCCCATGGGGCGGTTCACTCAACCGAGCCATTGCGGTGACCCATCTTGATATTCTTGACGTCTATTACAAACTCATTCCTCTGCAGGTAGTGCTGTTTGTTCTCGGCGTTATTCTCTGCTGGTACATGGCCAGAGTAGAAAATAAAAGTGGTTCTGGTATTAGTAAAGAAGCCTTCCTGGTGATGCGTGAGGAGATGCTTACCAGCAAAGGTGACCATAATCCATGGCTGCTGCGCGCCAACTTTGTGCTGGTGATTGCAACCATTGTGATTCTGGTTTCTGGATTAGTCGCGGGTAACTTCCTGTTTATGATCGCATTCTCGCTGGCAGTCATGATCAATTATCCTGATGCCAAAAAAGCACAACAGAAAATTAAAGATTATGCGTTAACCATCTTCCCGGTGATCGTAATTTTCTTAACCATTGGCGTATTTGTGGGGATATTGCAAAATACTGGCATTATTAAAGTATTAGTGAATGAACTCGCTGCGGTACTTCCTTCCAGTTTAGGACCTTATCTTTATATAATCCTGGCTGCTTTCAGCGTACCTATCGTTATCTTAATTGGATCCGATGCTTTTTATTTTGCACTCCTTCCTCTCGCGGTAGGCCTTGGGCAAAGTTTTGACGTTTCCCCGCTGCATGTCACCATCGCCATGCTCATTACCGAACAAATAGGTTTGCTGCTCAGTCCGGTTATTCCGGCAACGCATCTGGGGTTAGGACTGCTTAATCTTCAGGTCGGTGAGCATATCCGTCACTCCATGGTGAAAATCTGGATCATGAGTGTCTGTGCTCTGTTGGCCGCTGTCGTTCTTGGCATTATTCCTGTCTGATGAGGAGCGATATGATCCCCGCTGAGCGTCATCAACGGATACTCGAAGTGGTATCCATCAAACATTTTGTCAGCCTGCGGGAGCTGTCAGATATGCTGGATGTCACGGTGATGACTATACGGCGGGATATTGAACAGCTCAGTGCGCGTGGCGTCATCATGTTCACGCGGGGTGGCGTGAAATCACGTGAAACCCCGCTACGTTTACCCGTTGAACGCCCCGGGGCTCATTCTCTGGTCCGTGCTGCGCTACGTTATTTAGGTGATAGCAAAGTGGTTTATCTCGATGGCGGAAAATTGACGTTTGAATTGGCCACGTTTTTTCCTTCCAGCAATGAAATGACCATTGTCACTAATGACTTTTCCATTGCGCAGCATGTTATGACTCACTCTAGCGCTGCCCTGTTTTTTATTGGTGGCAAACTCAGCCGTCATGACAATACTTTTCATCAACGCGTTGCGCTCGAGACCTTGCAGAGTCTCAATTTTGAAAAGGCGTTTATTGCACCGGAATCCTGGAATGATAAAGGCATTTTTCATCATGATGAGTACAGAGCGGCTTACTACGGTGCAATCACCAACGCAGCGCGAAAATGTATCATGCTGGCAGATAACAGCACTTACGGCAGCAACGCGCTGTACAAGATGTTCTCACTGACCGACATGGACATGGTCATTACTGACCTGCCTTCGTCGGAGGTGATTTTGAGCAGACGAATGGATCCGCTAAAGCTGCATCCCGTTGCAATTAAATAGCATTGTCATGCTCAAAAACGGGTTAGCAACCGGCCTACAGCGGCAACGGCCGATTCTGAATGACGGTTTTCATCACTAGGGTCGACGTTAGCCTCTGTACACCGGGCAAAGCGGAAAGTTTCTCATCATATAACTGCTGAAAAGCGGGCAAATCACGCGTTGTGATATGCAGAAGATAATCAGGATCGCCAAATAAGCGTTGTGCCAGCGTAATTTGGGGAAGTTCTTTCACCGCCTCTTCAAACGCATTGACGGCCTTACGGTCGCCATCACGCAACGTCACGAATACAATCGCCGAGAAGTTATAACCCAGGAAGGCAGGATCAAGCTGAGCACGATACCCCTGAATAACGCCACTCTGCTCCAGCGATTTTACCCTGCGATGGCAAGGTGACAGGCTTAATCCTACCCGTTCCGCAAGGTCAGTTACGGATAAACGGCCATCAGCTTGTAGCTCAGCAAGAATATTGCGGTCGATTCGGTCCATTGGCAAGATTATTCCCTTATCAGCGACATTACGCATTAATATTGAAAGCACATTTTAACCAGCTGAGGATATTCTTTCTACCTGCTAATGCTGTGCGACACCGCCCAGCATCTGGAGATAGATTCTATTTATTTCGTTAATCAGGTAGAAGACCGTGTGCAATATAATTTTTTTAAGTCATCCCGAAGACGCTGTGCTCAGCATGCCTAACTCATCGAGTGGGGTGTAACGATGGCGCTGAATTTTTTTGCTGCGTTTTGGACTGTTTCAGTGCTATTTGTCATTACTCCTGGAGCAGACTGGGCCTATGCCATCTCCGCAGGAATTCGCGGGGGCCGGGTCATTCCCGCAGTCTGCGGATTGCTCTCTGGTCACTTGATTGCAACATTAATTGTTGCCGCAGGTGTAGGAGCCGTGGTCGCGGACCTGCCCACGCTCATGAAAGGATTAACCGTGGCCGGTGCCTGCTATCTGATCTGGCTGGGAATAGGCATGTTGCGTCATCCTGCCGTTCCCACTGCAGGTGAAAGACAGGCCGAAGGTAATGCGCTGCGTTGGGCTGTAAAAGGGCTTTGCATAAGTGGGCTTAATCCAAAGGTATTTCTGCTGTTTTTGGCATTGTTGCCACAATTCACCGATCCGCATGGCACATGGCCGCTCTCCTTACAAATGGCCGCATTGGGTATGGTGCATGTCGTAAGCTGTGCTGTGGTTTACCTGATAGTAGGCTTCGGATCTAAAGCCGTGTTACAAACCCGGCCAAGTGCTGCACGCCTCGTCAGCCAAATTTCCGGCGCTCTGATGATCATCATCGCAGCGCTATTACTGACAGAATCATTTAGATGAGACATTGAGATGCCAGAGATCACCCTGCCCCATCTGCAGAAGATGAAGAAAATCGGCGAAAAAATTGCCATGTTGACCTGCTATGATGCGACTTTTGCCCACGAGTCCAGCCAGGCTGGCGTCGATATGCTGCTTATCTGGACTGACCCCACGACAGTAGACAAATTCTGTCCTCACGATGAGGCCTGTTCGAAGGCCTCCGGACTGACGCCGCC